>NZ_JBOZWO010000042.1:0-53582 GCF_050864975.1 Paenibacillus sp. GXUN7292
CAATTCGAAAGGAGAGGGAAACCCTGCAAGCAAACTTAGGAGATAGCATTACTTGTTTGTTTTGTGCAGCAAATGCTCATTCAAGAGGTCAAGAGCTGCGATACGATCACGATTTTGCAGTAGTTCGACAAGCTGACGGTGCCCTTCAAGCGTTTTTTTCTTGACCTCTTCAGACACGATCTCGTTCTTTTTAGATGTATCCAGTAAGGTGAAATAATTATCAATAACCTCTGTTAAATTTAATAAATAATGATTGGAAGAAAGGCTTACAATCATTCGGTGAAATTGTAGATCGAGCTGGATGAACTCCTTGTAGGCTTCCTCTTTCTCTGCTTGATCAATAATAGCAGTTAATGCTTCGAGCTCAGAGCTGGTAATCTTCTCCATAGCTTGAAGGACAGCAGCCTGCTCAAGCGCGGTGCGAAACTCAAGTAACTGTGTAAACTTTTCTTGATCCCCTCTTGTAATAAACATCATTTCTTGAAATAAGCGTGACATATTTTGTTCTTTAATGAAAAGCCCTTTGCCTTGTTTCTTATCAATCAGCCCCAAGGTTTCCAAATGACTAAGTGCTTCGCGTATGACAGGTCTGCTTACAGCTAAAGTTTCAGCTAGATTTCTTTCAGTTGGTAGGCGATCACCTGGCTCTAACTTATGGGTCACAATATATTCTTTAATTCTATCACTCACAATGCGAGAGAGAGAGGTAACGTCTTCCTTATTCAAATGCTCCACTGTGGCTTTGCTTCCTCCTCAATAAACGTTTTCAGTCTATTGTAGCAAAATTATGCTGTACTGCACATCTATTCATTCAAAAGCTGCTCCAGATCATGAAGTGGCAGATCCATGAAAGGAGCAACCATGTTATGCTGTCGATCTACATCCTTGTACCCAGCTCCGCTAACGATACAAACGATTTTGTCATGAGGATTTAATTTGCCTGCTTTCATGGCTTGAACCACACTTGCAAGAGCGATAGCACCGGCAGGCTCAGCATAAATGCCTTCCTTGGCAGCGAGCTCTTCCTGCCACTTCCAGGTTAATGTATCTTCAATTACCTCACCAAAGCCATTACTTTCACGGAGAGCCTCAAATGCAATACTTGCATCTGGTGGACTCGGTACTTGAATGCCGGAGATGAGCGAGGTTGAGGATCCTGAAGCAGGTCGACCCAAGCCTTCATTATAGCCACGAACTAAATTTGAACAACCAGCTGATTGACAAGCGACCATACGTGGAAGCTTGTCGGTGGAATTACGAAGAAGCAAGTCTCGAAATCCATAGTATATGCCGCTGAATAGACCACCACCGCCAACAGGTGAGAATACAGCATCGGGTGTGAAGCCAAGCTCCTTATGAATATCCCAAGCAATGGTTTTAACGGCCTCCATAGCTTTAGGCGCATAAGCGAAGGCAGTAATAGCAGGCTCCCAATTGTTTCGCTCTGCCTTTTCTCTTACCATCTCAAATACCTTTGTTCCGATCTCCGGGCTATATCCCATGCCCTTTACCTTAAATACTTTGGCCTGGTGAACGACAATTTGCTCCAGCTTTGCAGGAATGATATTTTCTTGCACATAAACATAATAAGGAAGTCCGGCTCTTGCTGCATAAGCGGCAAGGGATGCACCTGCGTTACCTGAGGTAGTACCGATGCAAGCCGTTTTACCTGCCTGCTTGGCAAGCGACAGAGCGAGAGCAGAAATTCGATCTTTATAGGAGCCAGTCGGATTTAGTGATTCTAGCTTAAAATATAGGTTAGTCAATCCCAACTCTTTTCCAATGGATACACTTGGAATGAGAGGAGTATGCCCCTCCCCCAACGTTACTCTGTTCTCCTCGGCAACGCTTGGCAAGTATTGCGCATATTTCCAAATGCCCTGTGATCCCATGCTAGACATTATGATTTCTTCCTTTCGTAGAGTAATGATTATCATCATGAAAATATGAGCGTGAATAAGAGACAAAGGTAATTGGTATTACCAATTTTAATGTACTTGATCTTTTATCCGGCAGTCAATCCTTTTTTAAAAAATAAGTATATTGACCAAGACCTGAGTAAAATGCTATATTCGAATTGGTAATACCATTTTGGTAATACCAATATTGCGTACCAATTAACATTAAGACTTCATGTAGGTAGGTGATAAGGTGATGCAGGCCAACAATCAAACGGTGGGAGAGGCTAGACAAGTTATACGTCTAGGCATAATCGGATTAGGTAGATTCTCGAGATACCACCTCATATGCTTAAGTCAGCAAACAGATGTAAAGCTAGTAGCGGTTGCTGATCTTAACAAGGATCAAGTGAATGAAGTAGTTGAACAATGGAATTGCAAAGGGTACTTGGATTGGAATGCTATGCTTGACAATGAAAGCATGGATGCGGTTATTGTATTAACGCCAGAAATGTATCATGTTGAGCCCGTTTTGAAAGCGCTGTCTAAGGGTTGTCATGTTTTTGTCGAGAAGCCATTGGCATTGGAGCATGAAGAAGCAGCAAAGCTGGTGCAGACTGCCGAACAAGCCAATAGATTGTTAATGGTTGGGCATGTAGGAAGATTTGATACTCGTTTATTGAAGATTAAGAGAGCGGTAACGGAAGGACGACTAGGCTCACTGCGCTCTATTTATGCCAGACGAAATAATCCTAAAAAGTATTTTCCGATTTATCGCCGTTCTAGTCCTATCTATATATTAGGTATTCATGACATTGATCTGATGCACTGGATTACAGGATCACGTGTAGTGGAAGTGTTCGCTCGCTCTTCCTCTTCCTCTGACTCCGAACATGATCTAATATGGTCAATGCTCAAGTATGAGAATGGGACTATAGGTGTCATTGAAAATAATTGGCTTATGCCAGACAACACACCGGCAGAGATGGATATTCGTATGGAGATTGTTGGAGATAGCGGAACCATTCATTTTCAAGAGCCAGATCGATCCTTAGAGTTTTGGGTCGATGATGCTGTTACAGCTCCAGCCTCTTATTCCTGGAATGAAGTGTACGGTCAATATTATGGCGATTTACATAATGAAATGAATCATTTTTATGAATGCATTCGTCAAAACAAACCATCCTCTATTTTAAATCCTTATGATGCGCTTGAAGCAGTAAAGGTTGCGGAAGCGATAGTTCAATCCAGCAAAACGGGACTTCCTATTAAGCTGAGCTGACGGGATAAGGATAGATTAAATAGAGAAAAGAAGGGTGAAATATGCGGCTAACGGAGCAGGTATATTTGGTAGGAAGTGGCGCCCTTGGATTCAATGAGACGGATGCTTACGATTGCAATATTTATTTCATAGATGGCGGAAGTGAACGGATGCTTATCGATTGCGGCTCGGGCATGGGCGTTGAAGCTATCCTTTCAAATTTGAATAGGCTTGGCTATCAAGCAACTGACATCAATTGGATCGTTGTTACTCACAATCATGCCGATCACTCTGGTGGTGCCCACGAGCTAAGATTGCGCACCGGAGCAAAGATTATCTGTTCACAGCGTACTGCTTCCATTGTTCAAATCGGTGAGAGTGCCATGGGCTTAAAGGCAGCAAAGGAGCAAGGAATTTATCCCAAAGATTATCACTTTATACCGATTACACCTGATTTGATCGTTCTTGATGGTGAGCAAATTATGCTAGGTGAGCTGTCGATTCAGTTTTTGGAGACGCCGGGACATAGCTTTGATCAAATAAGTGTGTATTGTCCTGAGCTTGAAGCATTATTTTGCAGTGATGTTATATTTGCAGGGGGGAAAATAGCAGTACAGCAAGCAGCTGACTTTTCCTTAGTTGAATTAGAGCAATCGATACGTAAGATGTCTAAATTACAAATAACAGATCTGTATCCTGGTCATTGGGAACCACTTCGAGCAGATAGAGGCGCTACTTTACATCAAGCCATTAAACTGTTTGATGCTGGAATCATACCAGGGAGCATAGTTTAAATCACTTATTATGCAAATTAAACTTCTGAAGGAGAGAAAAAAATGAGAGAAGGATTTTATCCCGCACTTGGGACACCGCAAGACGAAATGGGCAATGTGATTGAATCAAGCTTGACCCTTCACGTGGAAGATCAAATTCGTGGTAAAGCATCAGGTCTTCTAGTTATGGGTTCGATGGGAATTGAAGCTCAAGTGAGGCAATCGCAATATGTCAAGGTTGCCTCCATTGCCATTAAAGCTGCGAAGGATGCATTGCCAGTTATGGTTGGTGTAATGGATAATTCGATTGGCAGGGTGCTTGACCGTAT
The DNA here is from genome assembly GCF_050864975.1 of Paenibacillus sp. GXUN7292. Taxonomy (NCBI): domain Bacteria; kingdom Bacillati; phylum Bacillota; class Bacilli; order Caryophanales; family Paenibacillaceae; genus Paenibacillus; species Paenibacillus sp. GXUN7292. The sequence goes on from NZ_JBOZWO010000042.1 coordinate 4,262, forward strand.
TGAAAGTCTTAACGGCTTGAATGTTAGCGGTGTGGTGGCTACTACTCCTTTCTACTTTGGAATGAATCAAGCAGAAGTGAAAACTTTTTTTGAACAAATTGCTGATAAGTCTCCATATCCTGTCTATTTGTATGATTTGCCAGGTGTAACCAAAACGAAAATTACAGTAGATACGGCCATGCAGTTAATGGCTCATCGCAACATTGCAGGTATCAAAACAGGCGATTTGCCAACAGCTAGAATGCTAGAGCGTCAGAAGGGCGAGGTTGATCCGCAATTCTCCATCTTATTCAGCGGACTTGATGTGTTCGATACCGCCTATGGGTTTGGACTGAATAGACAGCTAGACGGTATGTTTTCTTGTACAACTCCATTAAATATGAAGCTGTATGATAGTCTGGCAAATCATGATATGGCAGCAGCGTCTAAAGCATTGGATGATATTGTGAGCCTTCGTGATCTATTTGTCAGTGTAGGTGTTTTTGGCGGCTTTACACATGCCATGAACCTACTGGGATTCGAAGGAAACTTTGCTCCGGATTATACTATTGCATTAAACGCAGAGCAGCAAGAAAAAGTGAAAGCGTTTATGCAGCAATTGAAGCTAATTTAGTGGAGGACTAAGATGACAAATACCATTTCGGTTAAGGATTTTAATCTAGACCAGATCGTTCTGGGGTCGTGCAGCAACTGGCAGCTAACCTTTGAAACTGCTGAGGATGTAGAAGGAACGATTCCATTACGAGTAGTAAAGGGAGCCTCAGCAGGCCCTACACTGCTTATACTAGCAGCCGTACATGGTGATGAATATGATGGGGTTCAAACTGTCGTTGAATTATGCAATGAGCTGACTCCAGAAAAAATAAATGGAACCGTACTGATGGTGCCCATTACGAATAAGCTATCGTACGAAGGAATATCCAGAGAAACACCTTTAGATGGACGTAATTTGGCAAGAGAATTTCCTGGAAACCCAGAGGGGACCTATACACAACGACTTGCATGGCATCTAGATCAAACGCTGCTGGCTAAGGCAGATTTCCTGCTTGACTTTCATAGTGGCGGCATGATTGCATCCGTGCCGACCTTGGTTGGTTATTATCACAATGACGAACATGAGCATGGAAGGCGCTCGAGAGCAGCTGCAGAAGCATTCGGAGTGGATACGATATGGGCACACTCAACTGTAGGACCTGGTCGAACTGTATCGCGTGCTACGGATAGAGGAATTCCATGGCTGTATACGGAGACAGAAGGTGGCCGCCGAGTATGTATAGAAGGACAACAGCAATATCGGAAAGGTACCTATCGACTGCTTCATCATCTTGATATGCTGCGGGAGCCGGAGGCTTGGTTGTCGGAGGAAGCTAGTCGAGCGATAAAGTATAGGCTATATGGCGATGGGAATTTTGATTTATCTTTAACGAGTAAGGAAGAAGGCTTTTTTATCCCGTCGGTTAAGCTTCTTGACGAGGTAAAGGCTGGAGATTTGATAGGTATCATTTACGGTTTATTTGGTGAGATCAAGGAGAAAGTGATTTCTCCTCAAGATGGAATCATGATTGGAATTACCGTAATGCCTAAAGTCGATAAAGGTGGCATAATTTGTGCCATTACACAAGCCTTTCCAGAAGAAATGCGGGCTTGATAGGGACAATGCTTCCTACTAATGGCGTATAGAAAAAAGAAGTGAGGCATGAATATGAACGTTATATTGAATATGGACTATTATGACAACGTAGTTTCGAGTGATGTGCCTTATGATGAGCCCTTAATTGAAGAGTTTATGCAGAAATGCAAAGAAAATGGTGTTGAGATCATTCATTGGCGCCTTTCAATTTGTGGTAAGCTGTTTTATCCAAGTAAAGTTCGAGCCGAGGATGTGTTCCAAGAGGGTCCTAGTAATGTGGACAGCAGTAAAGTTAGAAATATATTAGAGAAATTCGACCCACTTGAGGTCGCAACTCGAATGGCACACAAATACGGCCTAAAGGTGTATGCATGGATTACATTGATGGACGAGTATTACATGCGAAAAGGGGATACGGTAGGTCTCGAAAGTCAATTTGTTGTTAAGCATCCAGAGTACACCTGGATTAGCCGTGATGGAAAGCACCATATGCTAGGAGCCATTTGTTATGATTACCCTGAAGTGGTCGAGCATCGTCTAAAGGAAATAGAAGAAGTGCTATCTTATGATATTGATGGCTTGTATTTATGTACGAGAAGTCATGCTAAGCATAGCCTCCCTGTATTAGAGGAGGACTTCTATGGCTTTAATGAGCCGTGGGTACGTAAGTACAAAGAACGCTTCGGCGTTGATATTCTGACAAAGGATTTTGATTCAGATGCACTATCAGCCATTCGTGGAGAGTCCTTTACTGATTTTCTTGCACTTGTCAAAGCTAGAACGGAAGCTAAAGGCATCCCGCTGATTGTAGGGCTGCGTAAAGGAAAGCATGAAGCGATGAATATGTACCCTTATGCTAAAATTCATTATAATTGGCGGCATTGGGTAGAAAATAATCTTGTCGATGAAGTCTCAATGTGCGCAGGTGAAGATTTTCATGATCATTCAAAGGAATGGCTTGATGAAATCGGAATAGATTTTGCAGATTATTGTATTCAGCATGGTAAGAAGATGAATGTGTGGATTCGTCTGTGGGATTGGAGCAATAAGTATGTGAATCGTGAAACTGATTCTTGTCCGACAAAGCCATTTGATGTTGTTAAGCAGCTGATGAAGACTGTAGCGTCATATCCAAATTTGAATACAGTTGCCCTGCACGAGGCGTTAAATGTAGAGGTAAAAGATTTATGGAAAGCGATAGATTTGCGTAATGGATAAACATAACATATGCCTTCATCATGGGGATGATTACGATAGCTTTCACGGGGCGATCGTACCTCCTATATTCCAAAACACTCTGTTCACGAACAAAACAAAGGATCATGGCTATATATACACACGTTCATCCAATCCAACTATTGAAATTGCTGAACAAAAAATCGCTGCTTTAGAGGAAGGTGAAGCGGCAATTTGTTTATCATCCGGTATGGCTGCTATTAGTGCTGCTATTTTGCATGCATTGTCTAAGGATGATCATGTAATTTGTGTAAGCAGCGTGTATCCGCGAACAAGAGCATTATTGAATGAATACATGAATCGATTTGGCATTAGTGTAACCTACATCAGTAAGGGAACTGTAGATCAGTTTGAAGCAGCTATTCAATCGAATACAAAGCTTATTTATTTGGAAAGTCCATCCTCGCTTATATTTTCTATGCAGGACTTGACTGAAATTGCAAAGCTTGCACAGCAGCATGGCATCATAACAGCGATAGATAATACTTGGTCGACACCTTTGTTTCAAAATCCATTAAAGCATGGAATCGATTTAGTTATCCATTCGGCAACAAAATATTTAGGCGGTCATAGTGACATATTAGGCGGCATTATTGTGGGTAAGAAATCTAGAATAGATCTTATTCGTGTTAGGGAACGAGAGATGCTCGGGGCCATTATGGATCCGCATCAGGCTTGGCTGCTTATACGCAGCTTGCGAACACTTCCAGTACGGATGAAGCAGCATCAAGAAAATGCTTTAATTATGGCTAATTTCCTGGAAGGGCATCCAAAGGTGACACGTGTACTGTACCCTGGCTTGAAAAGCCATCCTGATTATGAGCTTGGCAAGAAGCAGCTCTCTGGTTATTCAGGAGTCATGAGCTTTATCGTTGACCGGACCTATGATCAGATCAATACGATGCTTCGAGGTCTTCAATTATATGAAATTGGACCTAGCTGGGGCGGATTTGAAAGCTTGATCAGCGGTATACCTATACAAGAGCTGTTCTCTGAAGCAACAGGCTTGCCATTAGGCACTGGACTTATACGGATGTCTGTAGGACTAGAGGATATTCAAACATTAATGGATGACTTAGATGGCGGACTTAGACGAATTTAAGGGCCCAGGCTGTGCTAATGGACAACCAGGCTACGCTAGAAAGGCTATTTTCAAGATTGATACCAACTATATGCTGAATTGGAGTTAAACCCTACGAACTTAATGGATGATTCCTGTATTGTACAGGAGTCATTTTTTGTCCGCGTTACAAGGTTTGACGTTGATGAAATAGAAATGATATATTGTGTTCACTATAATATTGTTATATAAGGGGATATTACTATTTATGGGAGGATGAATGTTATGTTCCGTAAGCGCTTACTTTCTAAAGCCAAGCAGCGCGTAATGCTAATCAGGCTAATTTCATTTTTTCTTGTTATTTCCTTACTGCCGCTGCTTATCATCGGGACGATCCTAGATCGAAATATTCGTTCTTCAATGAAGGAAGAGCTTCTAGCTGCCAATTCGCAGCATATCCAGCAGACTGCCAGTACAATGGAATTTATGATTGGGCAAATCAGCAATCAGTTTCGACAACTATCCATTGATACTGCATTAAAAGAATTTGAAAATTATCCTAGAGGAAATTACTATGAGTCCTTGTCGGGAGAGTACCGTTCATTGGACTTACCTGGACTTTATTTTTACATCCAAACAAAGGAACGGTTAATTCAGACGATAAGCAAGCTTAAAGGTTCTAACGAATATATTGATTCCGTGTATATGTATGACAGTGATAAAGAAATGATACTTACCTCGGATAAGATGCAATTTCAAAAAAATCTCTTCTACGATTTCGATTGGGACAAGGATATTCAATCTATACAATATTTTCCGACGATAATGGAGCCAAGGCTTGCTAAGGCAAAAGATCATAGCTATAAAACTGTTATTCCAATGGTGTTTGTTTCCAACACACGTATGTTGGATAAAAGCAACAATTATGTTGTTGTGAATTTGGATGTTGAAGCATTATCGCATGCATTCGTCAGCAAGCTTGAACTTAAACCTGGCAATACTTTTTTTGTACTTTCATCCAGCGGGAAGATGCTTCTGCAAGATAATGACCAGGGTCTAACACGTCATGAGGTTGTGGATGAAGCTATGCTGACACAAATTGATAAAATGGGGAATGCGGGTTCCATTGAGTATGTGGATCGTGGCGAAACTGTATTGATCAACGTACAATCATCTAGTAGCTTGGGCTGGAAGTTTGTTACGATCACATCCCTTGATGAGGTCTACGCTGCCGTATCCAGGATCGGGGATATGATTCTAATAACCTGCTCCATTCTTGTCGTGGCTATCGGATTGTTGATCTTCGCGGCAACTAGAAATATATACAATCCAATTCGCCATTTGCTCGATTTTATTCATCATAATTTCGAGTCTGGCGGCAAGAAAGCAGATTCGCATTGGTCTGAACTTCGTTTGATTCGAGGTAGTCTTGAAGAAATTATGGAGGACCGTAAAAGTCTGCAACAGAAATTGAGAGAAAGCCTGCCCGCAAATCAGGAAAAATTTGTATACACCTTACTACATGACCATAGCTTGAGCAGGGATGAAATGAATGAGAAAATGGCTTTTTTTGAGCTTGAGCTTAAATTTTGTGGAATTCACGTATGGTTAATATTAATTGAGGGCTTCCATGATCTTAACGCTGGTGAAGAAGACAAAAGCTTGAATAAGCTGCGCATGATTAATTACGTGGAGCAAAGCTTGCCTTCGGATCGTCCTAATATCGTAATGGAAATTGTTGAAAATCAAATCATTGTACTCTTTAATGGTGAAAAGAGTGAACTGCAGGAAGGCTTCAAGCTAGCAGAGCTTATTATTAATACGGTGGAATCGAAATTCGGCATCATTTGTACTGTTGGTATTGCACAATTTTGCGAGGACATTATGCAATTGCCGCACAGCTATGAGCAGGCGAAGGAAGCACTCTTGTATCGGAGAATGGCGGGCTCATGCGAGGTTGTCTATATCGAGGACGTTCGCATGACCGGGACACCTGTTTTTAATTACCCTAAAGACAAAGAGGAAATATTGATTCAAGCTCTCATTAACGGTGATCTAACTCAGTCGAGGAAAATTTTGAATCAAATGATTCATGATATTAAATCACATGAGGGGCAAGTTTACTATCACCAAATTAAGCATGCGTTAGTTCAATTACTGAACAGACTAGTCAAGATGGCCAATGATATACGGATTGATCTGAATGATCTGTTGGAGGAAGAAGGGAACCTGTTCAATTCGCTCAATCAAAAGAACAACTGGTTTGAAATTACAAGCTGGTTTGATGAGCTCATAACGAAACTGTCTAATAATTTGGTTCATGCTGTCCGAGACAAGAAAAATCGACATATTGAACAGGTGTTGCGTATGATAGACGACAACTGTGGTGAAACGATGACTCTCCAGAATGTGGCTGAGCAATTAGGATTAAATCCTTCTTACTTGAGCCGTATCTTCAAAGATGAGCAGGGTGTAACCTTCCTGGAATTTCTAACAGAAGTTCGAATTGCTCGGAGCAAACAGCTTATTTCTCAAACGAATCTCAAGATTAAGGAGATTGGGGAGCAGGTGGGTTATTACAAAACAAATTATTTTATTAAGCTGTTCAAGGAGCATACGGGATTGACTCCTGGGGACTACCGCAAGCTTACGAATCAGCTTGCAAATGATTTAGAGGACAATGAAGTGGGATAATCTTTAACAATCTTTTACAGCTTACTTCGATCAACGTTGAGTGATGATATATGAAGGGGAAATTTCCATCCGAAAATCTCCCTTTATGCTTTTAAGAATGGCCATAAAGCGCGTAATAACGCTAAAAAGTCATAATTTTTATATGTTTGTAAAGATTGAGGCATATCCAATAGAAGCGTTTAAAGCCTATAATTTGAATCAAGCAATCTTACCCTGAGCCCAATATGTAAGCGCTTTAAACTTACTTCAGCGCCCAGGAGGGATGTGTCATACACTATTTAGGAGGGTTAGTATGTCAAAAAAAATCGGATTGCTATTACTCACATTATGCATGCTTGGCTCATTGTTAGCGGCTTGTTCCTCTAATAATAATGAACCGAAGCCTACAGCAAGCACTGGCAGCACAAACACAGGCAGTGATAGCAACGCAGATAATGGTGTGAAGGATTACGGCAAAGTGTATGTGTATGCAAACTATGGCCATCTTGGTAATGTTGTTGATCTAAGCAAGAAAGAAGCTCTTGAAGAAGTACGCCAATATATTAAAGAGAAATCAGGTGTTGAGGTTATTGAAATTGTCCCACCTAAGGGATCGGAAGCAGATCGTCTGAACTTGCTTCTTGCTGGTAACGAGCCGCTTGATATTTTCACAGGTTCTATGGATCTTCATCAAGCAAATGGTGCGGCATACCCTCTTAATGAATTGCTGGAGAAATACGGGCCGAACGTTACTGGCGTATGGCCTGAAAGCTGGTCCAAGGCTTCGTGGGAAGCGCTGCAGAAAGACGGAAAGCAATGGGCGACGCCTGTATCTCCGCCAATGGCAGGGAATGCAATAACGATTCGTAAGGACTGGCTCGATGAAGTAGGCCTTGGTGTACCGACGAATCTCGAAGAGTTGGAAGCAGTCATGAAAGCATTTAAGGAGAAGGACCCGGTAGGCAACGGGGAGACAATCCCGATGATTACCTCCTTCAATGAAATGAATGCGGTGCTGTCTGGGCTATTCATGGAGAATGGTTACGGAAACTGGATAGATGAAGAAGGCAAGGTGAGACCTACTGTTCAGCATCCAGGTTACCTGGAGTTCCTCACTCTTATGGCTGATTGGTATAAGAAGGGCTATATTTATCGTGAATCCTTTGCAACTGATGCGACGAAGGTGATCGAGCTTGTAAGGTCCAATCGTGTAGGCGTGGCTGCTACATGGCACTCTCGTACTTTGGCAAATACAACGATGATTAGGGAAATTGATCCGGATGCAGAATATGTTACCGCTGATATTCAAGGACCTAAGGGTTATGGGCGTTTAGTCGGAACAGTTGGCAAAAGCGGTACAATGATTAGTAAGAATTCTAAAAATCCGGAAGGCGCTATACGTTATTTGGATTGGCTGTTATCCGATGTTGAAAACTACTTGACTGCATTCTGGGGAATTCCAGGAAAGCATTGGGAGTGGACAGACAAAGAAAAAGGTGTCTATCGCAGAATCAATCAGGATTATCAAGGCGAATTTATGACAGGCTTCTCTTTTGCAATGACGGTACAATTCCGCGAAGAGGATCCGAAAAGTAATGACCAATGGGTTAGACCATTCTTTGCACAGTACTTGACTGAAACTGAAAAGGTAAAATATGAAGGAACCTTCGATGTTAGCTATTTGTTTGACAAAGCAAAAATTGGTGAACAAGTACCTACGTTGAGTGATATCGAAAGAATGATTGAACAAGAGGTTACGAAGTTTGTTATGGGCGCAAGACCGCTGAGCGAATATTCCAATTTCTTGAGCCAGCTTGAAAGTGCTGGAATTAACAAATGGATTGAAGTGTATACGAAAGAATATAACGCTTTGAAGAATCAATAGAACAAACTTTAATTTACCGCAATGTCGCCTCTTTCCCTATTCCTATAGAGGCGGCATTGTAGTTAGTAAGAACCTACACAAGAGAAGCTTAATGGAAGTGAGTTGATTCGCATTTGAATAGCTCTAAATGGGGTCGCATCAAAAGACATAAACTCTACTTTTTATTGATACTCCCAGGAATGCTTTATTTTATCATTTTTCAGTATGGACCGATGTATGGAATTATAATTGCATTTAAAGATATATCTCCGTTTGATGGCTTGAGTGGTATTTTTTCCGCCGACTGGGTAGGCTTGAAGCATTTTAAAGCATTTATTAATTCATATTACTTCTGGAATATTATAGGAAACACATTGACGATTAGCGCATATAAGCTGCTATTTGGTTTTCCGGCACCAATTATTTTAGCATTGTTATTAAATGAAATTAAAAATAAGTACTTTAAAAATACAATACAGACGATTTCCTATTTGCCTCATTTTATTTCTATGGTTGTATTGGCAGGGCTGGTGACCGTCTTGCTGACGACTGATGGAGGCTTTGTCAACGGTTTATTGCAACGACTAGGCATGGAACCGATTATGTTCCTAGGAGATACAAGGTTTTTCCGCACCGTACTAGTGGCATCTGGTATATGGAAAGAGGTGGGCTGGAGCAGTATCATATACATCGCTGCAATTGCTGGCGTAGACCCGCAGCTTTACGAGGCCGCGAAAGTAGACGGCGCAGGACGCTTTAGGCAAATGTGGAACATTACGCTTCCTAGTATCAGCTTTATTGTTGTTATTTTATTTATCTTACAGATAGGTCATATTTTAGATGCAGGCTTTGAGCAAATTTTCCTCCTTTATTCTCCGCCAGTTTATGAAGTGGCCGATATTATTGATACTTATGTATATCGTAAAGGATTGCTTGATCTCCAATACTCATTCGCTGCGGCAGTTGGGGTATTTAAAGCAGTTATTGCTCTGATTTTAGTCATTGGGGCTAATAGACTAGCTAAAAAGTTAGGACATGAAGGAATATGGTAGGTGATACAGGTTGAAGGAGTCGGCAGGAGGAAGGATTTTTAATTATTTTAACTACAGTTTAATGGCTGTATTGGCTCTGTTGTTTATCATTCCCTTTTTTGTTATTTTATCTACCTCATTAGTCGGTGAACAAGAGTTGATTAGACGGGGCAGCTTTATTCTCATCCCAGAGAAAATAGATTTTACGGCCTATGAAACACTATTGAGTCAAGGGTCTACCTTATATAAAGCTTATGGAATTACGATTATGCGAGTCATAATCGGTACAACTCTGAACCTTCTATTTACTGCAATGCTGGCATTTGGTGTTTCCCGAAGAACTCTTCCAGGCCGCAGTGTTTTCATTACGCTCATATTTATTACGATGTTATTCAGCGGTGGACTTGTGCCAACGTATTTATTAATGAAATTCCTTCATTTAACTAATACGTTCTGGGTCATGATCATTCCATCATTGATTAGTGCTTGGTACTTTCTCATCATGAAGAGCTTCTTTCAGGAAATCCCTGAAAGCTTGGAGGAGTCCGCAACGATCGATGGTGCTTCTCCATTCAGAGTGCTCGTCAGTATAATTGTGCCGCTCAGTATGCCTATGCTTGTGACCATCGGACTTTTCTACGGAGTTAATCACTGGAACGCTTGGTTCGATGCAACCATCTATATTACAAATTCAGATTTGATGCCGGTTCAAGTTCTGCTGAGAAGAATTGTACTAACGATGACAAATCAGGATTTAGACACCTCCCTCTTGGTCAACATGGAGGAAAGAGCGACTCCGCAAGCATTGAGAGGTGCCATTATTATGATTACGACACTTCCGATTATTTGCGTATATCCGTTTTTGCAGAAGCATTTCATTAAAGGGGTAATGGTTGGTTCTGTCAAAGGGTAATAAGGGCTAAGACCATAAGCGAATGCTGTTCCAAACTAAGAAAGAGGGGTATTGATATGTTGGTCGATATAAAGAAGAAAGGTTATCCTGTACTCGATTATAGATCAGGGGTGAACAATCCGCGGAATAGCGAGGGCGCTTTTCTTGATTTAAAAGACGGACGAATCATGTTCGTGTACAGCCGCTTTATCGGAGAATCCCATAGTGACGATGCCAAGGCCTGTATCGTCGCAGTATTTTCTACTGATTGCGGTGAAACCTGGCAGGATGAAAGGGTGATCGATCATCCAGATCGTCATGAGGCTTTAAATATTATGAGCGTCTCCTTGCTGCGCATGCAAAACGGAGATATCGGCTTGTTTTACGTAATTAGGCGTGGATGGCATGACGCTAGACTGCATTTGTTCCGTTCTAGCGATGAGGGGCTTACCTGGAGCGAACCTGTGTGCTGCGTGCCTGGACTTGGATATTACGTTGTTAACAACGATCGAGTCGTTCGATTGTCATCTGGTCGGCTACTTGTGCCTTCCGCACTTCATAAAATGCGTACAACGGATACCATCAAGTGGGGTTCCTTTGATTCTCGAGGAACGGTATATGTAATGATCTCCGACGATGATGGGGTGACATGGCGTGAAGCGACTAACAGTTGCTCGCTCACTGTCCCTCACACCCGCAGCGGTCTGCAGGAGCCTGGCATCATTGAGTTGAAGAACGGGGCACTGTGGATGTACCATAGAACCGATCTTGGCAGACAATATGAGAGCTTCTCAGTCGATGGGGGAGAAACATGGTCTGAGGCTGTTCCTTCACAATTCACATCCTCGGTATCGCCCTTGAGTGTCAAGCGTAATCCATCAAATGGACATTTGCTTGCGGTATGGAACCCGATTCCAAACTATCAGCTGCGGAAAATCGGAAAGCATTCTTGGGGAAGAGCGCCCCTCGTAGGTGCGATCAGTCAGGATGAAGGTAAAACATGGACGAATCATTTCGCCATACAGACGGAAGAGGATAATGGCGGTTATTGTTATACGGCCATACACTTCACCTCTGATGCTGTACTCCTTGCTTATTGCGCCGGAGAGCCAGAGGATGGCATTTGCTTGGCTCGTTTGAAAATGACAAAAGTGTTGCTTAGTGACATATATACGGAGTAATGAAATAACTATACATTGCGTGAAGGAGATGTAACTGAGATGCCAGCACAATCGCCAACACCGATCAACTTTTCAGGAAAGTTAGGAACTTTCGTAACCCTACCGGATCAAACGGTATTATCCATTTATACGGTCGGCAAGAAGCCGAGTGAATGGAAGGATACATCGATCCCTCAGCGACTTTATGTACGCAGATCAACAGATCATGGACTCACCTGGGGCGATCCTGAGCTGGCGTTTGAATTTGCAGCAGAGCCCGGAGCGGTAAAAATGATCGACTTGGATCATGCACCTCTAGTGACAACAGATGGTACCGTACATCTCTATGGATTTATTCTGAAGGATTGGGATAATGATATTCCGTATCGGGAAAGAAAGATCGACATGTACCATCTTTATTCCCGAGACAACGGTCATACTTGGGAAGGACCGGACATGATCGACTATGGCCACAGTTACACAGGCTCGTTGAATGCGATTACACAATTGTCTAGTGGCCGGATTGTAATGCCCTTTTCGTACTTGTCGGATCGAACATCTGCGTGCTTTGTCAGTGAGGTAATCCTGTCCGATGATCAGGGCTTTACGTGGCGCAATGCACATGCGGATCTTGTTATTGATAACGGTGGAGGGGCATTGGAATCGGGTTCGGTCGAGCCTGTAACGGTGGAGCTGCCGGATGGCCGCGTTTGGATGATTATTCGTACGCAGACCGGTCGACTCTATGAATCGTATTCCACAGATCAGGGTGAAACGTGGTCCGTTCCCGAGCCGACGCCGTTTTTTGCTTCTAATGCTCCGGCAGGCATTGTCCGTCTGAAGGATGATCGGTTGCTGATGTGCTGGAATCACAGCAAGTGTGAGCCGATTAGTCATGGTGTCAGCTACTCTCGTCAATCTCTCGTAGCGGCGATCCGCGATCATGATGGCAAATGGAGCGGTTATCGGGAAATTGTTCATTTGAGTCAGGAAGAGCATGAGAATCATAGCGTATGTTATCCTTGGCTGTCTGAGCTAGGGGATGGAAATGTGCTGGTAGGCTACTTGTCCGTTCATTTGCGTGATTGGATGGGAACCGTAGATTTCAAGCTTGTGAAGATCGACCCGGAGTGGGTTGGCGAGAGGGAGCAGCTTGAGAACTGGGAAGATGACCTCAAGGGCTCTTCTGTAACAAACGATGGTGTCATGGTTGAGCAGACTGACCATGATAAGATTGTTAGGCTGAAGAAAGAGGTAGCGGAGACGAATGTTGGCTTGACACGAAATTTCCCGTATTCCGAGCAAGGTGCCGTGACTTTCCAGCTTTTACTGGAGGAGCAGTTTGGCGGTTGTTATCTCTCTGTATCCGAATCGTTCCTGAAGCCAAGTGATCGGCAGGGAGGACATTTCCGACTTCAGATTACTTCTGACGGCAGTATGCATGTACAATACATGAATGAAGGACCTTATCACCCACTAAAAACAACTAAGAAGCTCGAAAGCCATCAATGGGCAGAGCTGACACTAAAGTGGGATTGCCGCCAAGAGCATGCGAATGTACTCCTAAATGGAGAGAGTGTCGGCGTTCTTCCTCAGTTAGAGCAAGGCCGCGGTATTTCCTATGTACGTTTGCATATGGCCGAAGCAAGCGGGGGATTGCAAATAAAGTCTATTAAAAGCAGTGTGGTTCAGCATGAAGGATAGAACCTATGTTGCACTAGGCGACTCTATTACTGCCTATCGAAATAATGTCAAGGTTTATATGGAATGGCTGTTTGAGGAGCGGGAGACGCTTGGCTTCCACAGAATGATCAACAACGGCATAGGCGGTTGGAACACGCTTCACCTGCTGGATAAGCTGGAAGAAAGATGCCTACAGCACCAGCCGCAATTTATTTCGATTATGCTGGGAACGAATGACCATGCCATCTATAAGGGGAAGGAAGAGCCAGCTGTTTCATTAGACCAGTTCAAATCCAACTTGCGTGAAATCGTTCGTCAAATTAGAGTCTCTGCTCACGAAAGAGGAAATGCGGCACCGTATATATTGCTGATGAGTCCTCCTTTTATTGTAACAGAGACGAACTCTGCGGGTACACAGGCAAGTCAGATTAGACTGCTGAACTATGTGAGAGCTGTTCATGAGATGAGTGTCGAGCTAGATACAGGTTACTTAGATGTGAATGCCATTACTGCAGAGGCCACTCTGCACGATGGACAGCTATATCGTGATAACTATACAGATCAAAATGACGGAGTGCACTTGAATTCAGTAGGTCAGAAATGGCTAGTGCCCTTTATTAGACAAATTTGCATCGAGCAGCGGGCTTAGAAGTCAAATCATTCTAGTAATTGGGTTTGAGTGAGAGAAAAATTATTTCACTAATGTGTGTCAACTATACCGTCGCTCGCGACGCGTGGAAGGCGATTAGCCGTCGTCGCCCTTGCGAATCCATCCGAGCGACGGTATTTTTGTGAATGAATCCTAGGTGCAAAAGATATATATGTTTGTTAATCAAGTTGAAGGAGCGATTCGATATGCCGATAACGATGGAGAAGCTCGCCAATGGCGAACATGCTCTAATAGTGTGCATTGGCGATTCTATTACTGAACAGAATTATCACCTGCATGGCAAGCTGAACTATGTTGGACAACTAACCGAGAGATTGATGGAGCAGTATGGTCGGCGTTCGATGGTTGTAAATGCGGGGAAGAGTGGACATACAACAGTGGAGCTTCTGGGGCGGCTGGAGCGGGATGCACTGCGGTTTAAACCGGATCTTGTTATGGTAATGATCGGAATGAATGATTCAGCAAGGGTAACCATTGATGATTTTAGACAAAATCTACAAACCATTATTCATGACATCGAATCGTCAGGAAGCGAAGTGTTGCTGCTTACACAGAATATGCTAGATTACAATGTAGTTGAAGGTGCAGTCGCATTGAGGAAAGATTATCCGGAATACACGGCTGTTATTCGTGAGGTGGCTGCGGATACTGGAACACCCCTTTGTGATTTATGTGCAGAATGGGCAGCTCATGTAAATGGAAATACGAACACTCATCTGATGCTAATGAATGATAGCATTCATCCTAACGAACATGGACATAAGTTAATGGCCTCTGCATTATACAAATATCTGGGCATTGCCGCTGAATAGGATGGATTTAATCGGTCACGGCAGCAATCCCTAATTGCATAATAAAGCGTTCGAGTGATTCGGTCCATACTCCGGGCAGCCCAGTATGTAACACTACAAGATGTTATATTCTTTTTACGCAGAAGAACTGATTGATTCATACCGCAAGTCAGGGCTGCCATTAAGGTGCGAAACAAGAACTAGATATGATTATTCATAATTTTAAACTCGGGAGAGAAAATGATGAATGTTATGAATAAGTTTCGATTAGATGGGAAAGTGGCTATTGTTACCGGAGGCTCGGGATTATACGGAGAGCATATTAGCACTGCCTTGGGGGAAGCAGGTGCGTTAGTCATTGTAGCGTCACGTGGCATAGAGCAATGTGAGAAGCTAGCTGCAAACCTACGTTCTAGAGGTATTCAGGCTGTTGGGCGAAGTCTTGATCTGGCAGATGAGCAGAGCATTGAAGCTTTGGTAGAACAAACGATTGAGGAATTTGGACAAATTGATATTCTAGTAAACAATGCAGTTTCTAGAGTGGGGTTGAATGATATTGAACAGACAACTTCTTCGGGCTGGTTACAAGCGCAGATGGTGAACGGCTTAGGCACTATGCTCATATCAAAAGCTGTTGTTAGCAGGATGCGTAATAGAAATGAAGGCAATATTATTAATATTTCTTCGATTCAAGGCATTCTAGGACCTCATTTCCCTGTGTACGGGGATACAGGCATGTCTAGTGGCATCGAGTATACTTACGCCAAATGGGGAATTGTAGGCATAACTAGGTGGCTGGCTAATTATTATGGTAAATATAATATTCGAGCAAATTGTATTTCTCCAGGCGGCTATAACCCAACTCAAAATGGAGACTATAAAATAACAAATGAAATTTTTCTGCATAATTATTTGGAAAGAACTCCTCTAGGCAGAATGGCGGATGAGGATGACATAAAAGGCGCAATTGTTTACCTTGCTTCTCCTGCTTCAAAGTATGTTACTGGACATAACCTTGTTCTTGATGGGGGTTGGAGTAGTTGGTAAATCAGGTCATGCATCAAAGAACAATTAATGGATTAACGATCTCGAGACTCATGCTTGGAACGGCACAAATGGGATTAAAGGGATATGGAGTCAATAATCAAGCAGAACATGTAAATGCAGATGAGCTCTTAAGTGTATGTGAACAATCGGGTATTAATTGCTACGATACGGCCTATGAATATGGTGATGCCGAGATTAAACTCGGTCATTTCTTTAAAGGAAAAACTCCTCCTTTTATTGCTTCGAAGCTAAAGATCGATATGAATTTAATCTCAGAACAAGAGATTGAACGTCAAATGGTACAGAAAGCCGAAGCTATTCTCTCTCGTTTACAATTAAGAAGCATTCCCGCACTTATGGTGCATAATCCAGAGATGGTTAATAAATACGGAGCTTCTATCTCAAAGGTCTTAACAAAGCTGAAAAAGGAAGGTTTAATACAAAGAGGTGGAATTTCGCTTGATGCTGTCCCTGTAGATCGGTATGCTGCTATTTCTGAATATATTAAAGATGAGATCTATGAGGTAGTTCAAGCTCCATTAAATATATTCGATCAACGCTTAATTGGATGCGGTGCATTAAAGGATTTACAGCTCGAAAATAAGATTGTTGTAGCTAGAAGTGTATATTTGCAAGGATTATTCTTCATGAATAAGGACTGTGTACCCAGTAAGCTTAGTGGAATTGCGGAATATTATTTAGATCAGTTGAAAGAGATTGCTGAAGCTGAAAGCATGTCCATAGCACAACTAGCTTTTTCATATATTAGAGATATGGAAGGTGTGTTTGGTCTTGTTATTGGTGCTGAGAGTAAGCAGCAGATTGAGGAAAATTTACGATTAATGAATGGGCCTAAATTAAAGGATAGTACTAGGGAACATATTGAGCGCAGCTTCTCTGATATACCAGAAATACTTATTACACCAGCGATGTGGAGATAATAGCCCATGAACGGAGATGACTATTTCGAGATATTGGCCTGGCATCCATACTCACAGGGTGAGCCTGACTTAGATTGGGTCGCTGGACGTTGAAACGGGAGAGTGGCTTTGTGCAGGCTTATGATCTGGTGTCTATTGCGGCAAACAGCAACCCCAGCACCACAGTGAAAATGACTTGGGCAAAGCCGTAAATGGCTGTGTTCCCAACAATGCGCCGGAAGTGCCGATCCCCGCTGATGGCCTCATAGTTTCCAAGACCGATAAATTGCATTTGGGTAAAGCTGACGTTAGTATCCATAAGGATAGATATACAGTTCGCAGCATGGGGTAAACACTGAACACCCCGAAGGATCACCATGGGCAAAATATAAAGATACGGTTTAACCGATATATTGGCCAATGATCCTCTACTCAGTAGCTTCCCTCCGTTTCAAATCGAATTGACGACTCTAGGATCGAAACCATCTTTATTCATGGAGATGGAAGAGGAACGAGCTGCCGCGGAATATGCCCGGCAGTTTCTTTCGTATGGTATGATAGGAAGAAAGTGGTCGAAAGGACTGTCTTTGCGTGGTACAAAAGAAAACAGTGAAAAGAATCAACAAGCTTCTCATAACGACCATAAGCGGAACTGTGCTTATCCTGGGGATTTTGGTGGGGTACGTTTATTTCTTCATACTCGAAAAGCCTGCTAAGCCGGATAAATGGGCTGTTGCTGAGCGCTATATCTGGAATAAAATCAGTTTTAGCCAGGATAAACAAGTAATTTCTGCCGATGGCTCAGAATACTATTTACTTGCCAATAAGGGAGCCGCAGATGCAGATAAATTGATCATTTATTTTTCAGGGGGTGGAGTGGCCTGGGATGCAGTGAGTGCCGCGCAGCCGATCAGTCTGAGCAATGTAATGAAAAACGGTGAGATCAAATATTACTTTCCGAACATTCCATTCTTTAAAGTAAATACGCTTGGCGGCATACTGAAAAATAATAATCCCAATAATCCATTCAAGGATTGGAACATCGTATATATCCCTTATTCTACCGGTGATCTGCATATCGGGAATGCATCCAAGGAATATGCGGACGCCAAAGGCAAGCCGTTCACTATGCACTACAACGGTCAAGCCAATACGGGGACAGCATTAGAATGGATTGCAACTCATTTCGCTGCACCGCAAAAGATTCTCATTGCGGGAGAAAGCGCAGGTGGATTCGGGGCTGCTTTCTGGGCGCCTGAGATTGCGAAAATGTACCCGGATGCCCGCATTTATCAATACTCAGACGGTTCTTATTTAAATGCCGACCGCTGGCCGGATATTATCGATAACGAGTGGCAGGCCAACTTTGCAGAGACCTTTGGTTATGAAGTAAACGGTGATTTGATTTCGTCCGTATTCACAGCGAACCGCAAGCGGCTCCCAGACAATGCGGTACTTTTGCAGTCCAATACGCTCTATGATGAGCTGCTGTTTGACTTTGAAAAGGATCTGAATGGGGACATGTCGGACGATGGTGAATATATTCAGCACTGGTCAGCGCGCATGCTGCAATCTGCCGGGCAGCTCGCTGAAACAGTGCCGGGCTACTATTACTACATCACCGATTACGGTCGTAACGAGAAGACGGGTAGGACACCACATACACTCTCCCCATTAAATCATTTCTACAAAGCCGAGCAGGACGGGGTAAAGCTGATGAAATGGCTGGACGATGCCGTGAATAAGGATGAATATTACTCCGTGGGGCGGCATTTTGTAGAGAAAGAGGGCTGACGTCGTCGGCTGCAAGGTCTTTACAGGGGGCCTATTTGCACCATAATGGCAGATCGAACTGGAACTTGTGGAAGGGGCTTTTTTGCGCTAATATGAGGGTGTTCCAATAAAATTATTGATAGGACGTTGCCTTATGAATACGAAAGACCGTCAAACCTTTCATCTTCGTTATAGGAATATGATTAATACGCTTCGTAAGGAAATAAAGGAGGGAATCTACCTGCCGGGGGATTTTCTTTCTTCCGAAACTAAATTGATGGAGCAATTCAGTCTGGGCAAGCATTCAGTGCGTTCTGCATTGGAGGAATTGGTGAAGGAAGGTTTAATTGAGAAAATCGATCGCGTAGGCACGCGCGTTTGCTATGTGTCCCCCATACAGACTACTCTTCGCTTTGGTGTCTATCCTTCACTGTATGAAGAAGCGAGATTGAAGGAAGTTATTGCGATGTTTCATCAGGAATACCCGCATATCAAGGTTGAATTAATCGAACTTCCTTATCACCAGGTGGAAAGCATTAAGAGTTTGACAGAACTGGGGATTTTTGATGTACTGACAGTGAATGTGTTCGATTTTAATTATTTTAAAGATAATGACGGCCTAGCGCTGTTGGAAGAGCAGACTGTATTGCCGAATACATACCCGTTCCTAAATGATTTGTTTAGTGCAGCCGGCAAGGGGCTGATGCTGCAGCCTTTCGTCTATTCTCCCGTCATATTGTGCTATAACAAAGATCATTTGCGGGAACAACAGCTGTTAGAACCAGATGGCTCTTGGTCTTGGGATGACTTGCATCAATTGCTAAGGCAGTTAAAAGGGATGAATCGCAGGGGGCTGTATTTTCACTTGTTCTCGATAAATAGGTGGCCCATTTTTTTAATCCAGCAAGGTATACGATTCGAACGCAAGGAAGATGGTTCGATCACGATTGAAGATCCTGCTAGATTCTGCGAACTATTGCAAATGCTTCGGAACCTCATTCATGAAGAAGGGATGTATCCGGTCGGGCTCGGGAATTACGGGGAAGAAATTTTATTTATGCAAGAAAAAGTGTCGGTAATTATATCGAGTTATTTTAAATTAAATCGATTGAAAGATGCCGAATTTAACTACGATATCGCTCAACTGCCGCGCGGGAAAAATAATGCAACACTGCTGCTTTCGATTGGCATTGGAATCTATGACAAGTCGCCACAAAAAGAAGCTGCACGTAAGCTTGCAAATTTTCTGACCTCTGAAGGCGTTCTCTCTTATATTCGGGAAACTACATATAGCTTGTCTGCGAATAAACGGATTGCGGAATCGGTTGAAACCTTGCATGGCAATAAACCGCTGCGAATGGAGCTTTATCGCGAGATTGCAGCGAATTACGCTACTCATGAACAATTGGGATTGACGATGAGCGAGATTTTGATTCTGGGCGATTGTTTAAAACAATATTTCTCTAATCTCATCGACGAAGATGAACTGCTAGCGATGTTCTCCGCCAAAATAAATGCTCAATGAGAGCAAGCTGCGGAAAGCATTGCTTTTGCAGCTAATTTTTTGTATAGTTAAGAACTAGAAAAGAACTAGTAGACAAACTACGGACGTTGTGATAGGATTTTTTTGTGGAAATGAGAACTAGTTACGAACCAATGTGTAAGCGATTGCAAAAAATGAAGAAGGAGTTGAAGGTATGTTAGTTATGATTGACAAAAGATGGACAAAGCAGACGAGAAAACTGCTGATCTGTGCACTTATCGTAGTTTTTGGTATAACCTCATTTACCCCTTTATTACCGAAAGAAATGGTGCGAGCGGCGTCTGATCCCGTTGTCCCATTGCTTTTTTCACCGCCAGAGGTGCTTGGGACGATGGCATCTTCGCCAGTCACGAATAGCGCAGTATATGCGATGGAGGACGGGAAGCCGGTCATGTATACAACCGTAACCGGAGGGAGTGACATTCCGGCTACATTTAGCGTGATCGACATGACAGACTACAGTTTGATACGCACCATTCCACTGGAGGGAGGGAAGGGAGCGGCGGACGGACATATTATCGATTCACGAGGGAATGTCTACGTAATTGCAGGCAATGGTTTATTCCGTTACGTACCAGGTTCAGCAACAGCCGAAAGATTAGCCAGCATTTCGGGGGCTTCCGCACTTTACGGTCTTGCAATCGACGAGAATGATACGATATACGGAGGTACATATCCTACGGGCAGCGTGTTCAAGTATGATACTCGCTCCGATGAGCTTACTGTGTTCCCTCGGCTTTCAGCTGGGAAAGAGTATGTCAAATCTATTGCTTATTACGATGGTACGCTCTATGCAGGAACGGGCGCGATCGGTGAACTGTGGAAGCTGAATCCAGAGACTGGGGAAGGGGAACAAATCCCTTTTCCGAAGACATCGACTTACAGTGTGCCAAGTGAAGTAAAGCAGTTGTATACGTTAAGCATTGCTGGCAGCTTGATGTTTATTCTAACAAGCAATCAGAACCTGCTGATCTACGATCTGGAGAAGCAAGATTGGTATGAGGGATGGTCTACGGATGAACAGCATAAGCAATATTATCGCGGCATGTACGTATCGCCTCCAATGGATGACAAAGTATATCTGAACATGAACAGAGAATTTTACTCTTTTGACCTAAACACAGGAGAAATGGAAGCGACCGGTATTCCGTACGAGCAGTATGTTCGCGGGGCGGGATGGGTAGAGTTAGGCAACGAGGATGGCGACATGCCGGGAAAATCGTTGGCTACTCTATACAATGGCGGCATCGTGCTTATTAA
Source organism: Paenibacillus sp. GXUN7292 (assembly GCF_050864975.1). Classification (NCBI taxonomy): domain Bacteria; kingdom Bacillati; phylum Bacillota; class Bacilli; order Caryophanales; family Paenibacillaceae; genus Paenibacillus; species Paenibacillus sp. GXUN7292. The sequence continues at coordinate 25,495 of NZ_JBOZWO010000042.1, forward strand.
TTTTAAAACGAAGAATAAGAAGGTTTATGAGCCTATCGTGCCTGGGCAAGCGGTATCCATTCAATCACTGGAATATGGACCGGATGGATTATTGTATGGAGCAGGCTATCTGGGGGCCTTTGGGTCGAGCTATAATACGCAAACCGGGGAGAAAAAAGAGTTTAATATGGGTCAGGCGGAGGGCATGATTCCGTATAACGGAAAGATGATGTTCGGTGTCTACTCGGGTGCTTATATGTACGGGATGGATCCGGAGCTACCTAACAAAAACGGGGAAAATCCGAAGCTAATTCACATTATTGGAGGCAACGAGGATCGGCCCTTTGCACTGGCAACGGGGGATAATAAGCTATTCGTCGGAACTGTGCCGAAGATGGGATCTTTGGGCGGAGCTCTATCCATCTACGATGGCACGTCTTGGGAGAAATATGAAAACTTGATTCATAATCAAAGTATTATGTCTCTTGCCTATCAGGAAGAAACCGGACTTCTCTACGGTTCAACGACCGTTTGGGGCGGCATAAGCACAGAACCGACTGAAAGCTACGCTAAGATTTTTATATGGGATGTAGCCGAAAGCAAGCTTGTCGATGAGTTTGTTCCAGGAATTGCGCAGCAAAATAATATTGGACCGAAAACAATCGGCGCGTTGTCCTTCGGCGCTGACGGATTGCTTTGGGGCGCAGCTTACGGAACGTTGTTTGCCATGGACCCGGATACACACCAGATTGTGAAGCAGAAGGAGATTCATCCTACAAACTGGGCATTCAGTCACTCGTGGGTACCGGCCAAGCTACGCTGGGGAGATGATGGATTCTTATATACGACATTGGGCGGTGTATTGACTGTTGTTGATCCTTTAACAATGGCACATACGGTTATCCCCGGAACGAAAACGAATTTGATGGTTGTTGGCAAAGACAAGGATGAGCCGGAAAAGACGGCGATTTACTATAATGAAGCTTCATTATTGAAAAAGATTACCGTAACACCAGGCGCGCCGCCAATTCAAATGGATGTAGAAATTCCGATCGTTAATAGCGGATTTGAGCAATTGAACAAGGATAATACGATTCCAGGCTGGAACAGCTTTGGATCTGTAACGGGCTTGGCAGAATTTGAAGTAAGTGCGGAGAAGACGAAAAGCGGTGCGGGCAGCTTGAAAATCACTGACACGTCAGACAAAGCAGAATCGGGTGTCATTTCCATTCCGTTTCCCGTACAGCCAGGTTTGGAGTATAAAGCAAAGTCAGATGTGTTCTTGGAAGCGGGACGGGGAGCGATTTTTGCGATGAAGTATTATGATGCTGAGGGCAAAGAGGTTACGCCATCGCCGGCTCCAGCGCAATATATTGAAGGACCGAAAGGGACATGGCTTGAGGCTGAATTTAAGTCGATTGCGCCAGTCAATGCGGTAACGGGCAAACTCGTGTTGTTTGTCTCGCAAGCTTGGACAGGGACGGTTTATTTCGATAACATACATTTACATGAAGGAAGAATAGCAGAGCCGCCGTTTGAAGGGGAGTCAACGCAGTCTTTGGATGTTCAGAATGCAGGATTCGAGCAGCCATTGCGAAAAGATGGCTCGATTTCAGGCTGGAGTATACAAAATCCGGATTCATTAATAGATAAAGATGCTGAAATTAATTTATCGGATAATCTTGTAAAAGCGGGAGATCAAAGTCTGTATTTGTATGATAATGATACGAAGTTGACAGTCGCGATAGAGTCCGATCTGATTCCGGTCATTGCCGGGCGGACATACAGATTAAGCGCGGATTTTTACAGAACAGACCCTCCTGAAGGAAGAAGTTCCAACCGTCCAACACTTCAGGTAAGATATTATGATGAAGACAAAAAGCTGATTAATCCTTCAGGCTCTGGGACAACGATGAGTAAAGAAATCACGACTCCTTTGAAGGTCTGGTCTAATGAAGGTTTTGAGTCAAAGGCTCAGCCTAATGCAAAGTATATGAAGCTGATCTTCATAAGCGCGGAAGCTTGGGTGTCTTCCGTCTACGTTGATAATGTGACAGCAACTACAGTGGTGCAAAGCAATGAGGCTGTAAGTGCGAAGCTTCAACGTGCTGCAGCAACAAGCATGATCGATGGCGACAATGCTGTATTTACTATGACAGCGACAGCTGATTCCGATATTATCGTGAAGAATGGATTTGACACAGTTGCCATCGCGAAAGGGGAAGGGAATGATACGCCGGTTACAGTTGTGATCCCGGCACCTTCGACTGGCACGCATCATTACGAAGTTTATGCCAATATGCCAGGTATAGGCAGGAGTAATTCAATTATGCTGCCGCCTGTTACTGTGTATGAGCTGAACAATTACGTACTGAACACTGGAGAACAACTGACGCTGAAAGTTGGCGACACCTTCCCGGTTTATGCAAGAGCCCAGTTCGGGCCTCTGACAAAGGATGTCACATCTGATCTGTCGATCCGATCTCTGACAACCGGTTTAGTATCTATTACTAAGAACGTTGTTGCAGCACGTTCACAAGGTGAGGCGCAGCTTGAAGTTGTTATTGGTGACCGCGTTATTCCGCTATCTGTTAAGGTCGAAGCTTCGGGCGGCACTAGCCCAGGCGGGGAAACACCGACCGATCCGGGCGGTTCGACTGGCCCAACTGATCCAACTGAGCCAACTGATCCAACCGACCCTGCAAATCCTGAAAATCCGAAGGAGCCGGTAGATCCAAAGCCGACTGAACCGATTGTATTCAAAGACTTGGCATCCGGGCACTGGGCCTTCCCATCCATTCAGTATCTGGTTAAGAAAGGTTTGCTGAACGGCTACCCAGACGGTTCCTTTAAGCCGGATTTGGCGATGAAGCGCTCGGAAGTAACGGCGATGCTGGTCCGTATGCTTGGTCTTCATTTGGCAGAGGGCAGCACGTTCGATGACGTAAGCGATAGCCACTGGGCTAAGCCTTACATTGAAGCAGCCTTTTCGAACGGATTGGTGCAAGGGAATGGCGATGGCAAATTCGCCCCGGACCAATCAATTACGCGTGAACAAATGGTTGTGCTTATTGTTCGCGCGCTGGGCCTGACAGGAGAGGGGACCGCCCTGACATTTACCGACAGCAACAAAACAGCAAGCTGGGCAACAGCCTCGCTGCGACTTGCTGTAGAGCATGGCATCATTGAGGGCTATCCAGATGGAAGCTTTAGGCCAGATGCAGTACTGACACGTGCCGCGGCATCTGCTATGATGGAAAAAGTATTAAGCATGAAGTAGAATTCAATAATTAACAAAAAAAAGCACCTGTTTTGCATAGGTGCTTTTTTTTTTGGAAATCAATTTCATATTAGATAGATCAGCACAATTATAAATTACCCGGCTGCCCAAACATCTAGTTCGATTTTGATTTCAGGCAGGCCAAGAGCTTGAACGTAGGCAATCGTCATAGACGGAGGCGTGGGTCCGAACGTTTTTTCCCAAACGCGATCGAAAAAATCCCAATCGATCGGATCCACCGCCCAAATGTTGATCTTAACCACATGGTCTGGTGTTAACTGCTGAGATGCAAGGACCTTCGCAATATTGTCCATTGTATGGACGACTTGTTGATTGAAATCGGCCGGGATATCGCCTTTAGAGTCCGTGCCAATTTGGCCGGAGAATACGTACCATTCGGCATTTCGGCTGATTTTGGTTACATGACTATATTTACCAACAGGCTGCGCAATCGTGTCGGGATTTGATCTTTTAACGAATAGTTCATTGAGATTTGTCATAGATTAGGGTCTCCTTTATAATGGATCTACTGTTTTCGTATCGTTGAAATTAGGCAGACTTATCCCGTCTGCTTACATTCTAGAAAAAAACAGCTGTTGAATACCCGATTCCGGGAGACAAATGGCGAAGCGCTCTTTTCTTCATCGGGTATCCTCCATCCATTCAAAAGTAATCTTACCCTTAATAAGAATAGCACAGTCTGATTGGAAGAAACAACAAGCCAGGGAGTGCACGCCGTCAGTCTTTAGTTAGCTTAAAAGGACATTGAGATGTGTCAACATAGGGACTGAATAGCCGCAAACTGGAAGCATTTGTAGATAGGGGAGAATTATATGAACATTATAATCGACGAAAAAGGCGATTCGAAGGTTGTCATTATTGATAGCTCTGAAACCTTAATACGCAATGTTCAGGATGCATTGGATTTGATGGCATCTATTCAATATAACCATGAGAGCAATAAATTTGTTATTGGAGAGTCTAACCTGACTGAGGAGTTTTTCGAGTTAAAGACCAGATTAGCAGGAGAAATCTTGCAGAAGTATGTGAATTACAATATAAAACTGGCGATTGTTGGCGATTTTGATAAATACAACAGTAAGAGTTTGAATGATTTTATTTATGAATGTAATAAAGGCAAGCAGGTTTTCTTTCTAAAAGACAGACAGTCTGCAATTCAAGCATTGCATAATATAAATTAAAAACTAGGGTCACCCCAACGATCCGGACTCCCCAGTCGTGACCCTAACTCTAACAGGACAGGGTGACCGCACCGAGAATTGCGGTCATCCTTCACGTTCATTCCCCAATTGTTCCCTGTATGGCGAAGGGCTTTTTCCGGTTATTTTTTTAAATACGCGACTGAAGTATAACGCATCCTGATAACCAACCTCTTCTCCAATTTCTTGTATGCTTAAGCTAGTATTCATGAGCAGATACTTTGCCTTTTGAATACGGAGCTGCTGAACATAAGAGGAAATGGAAATGCCTGAATTTTTTTTGAACACTTGGCAGAGATATTCATATTTACGCCCTGTTTCTCGTTCAATCCAGTTTCTATCGAGTGACTTAGCGAAGTTCTCATTTAGCATATTTATTAAATTCCTATATGTGAAAAAGGAAGCGGAGACTGCCCGATTGTGATGATCTTGCTCCAGCAAGTCATTCGCTATTGTTTCAAACAGATTGCCCAGCAACAGGCTTAGCCGAAATCGGAAGTAACCCGAGGGGTGGGCAAATTGATGAATGATGTTCTCGAACTGCGAGAGTATTAAATGTCGACGGTTCGGGCGAAAGCGTCGCGGCAATAGAACTTTATCGATATTTTCGTCAAAATTGGTTCGCAAATCACTTCGAGCATCATGGATAAAATTAATATCTCTCCTTGTTTTTGTCCATTCCTTGAATTCCTCCAAATTCGGATCGCACTGGAATTGTATCCAGAAGAAACAACTCTCCTCCGAAATTTCTCTCCATCCGCTATGTGCCTCCCATGGCCGCAGCAAGAACAACTCACCGGATTTGAGCTCCAGCCTTTCGTTGCCGACCTGCATGTAAATGGGACCTTCAATAACGATGAGGATCTCGTAGTAGGGGTTGGAGTGCACCGACCGATAGAAATCGAAATTGCCCTTGTGAATACTCGCCCACTTTACATCGATTCTGGATAAACGCGCCATCGTCAAATATTCCATGGATTCCTCCGCATTTTTATGAATTTACAGACGTTATTATGGTCCATATAATGGCTGAAATGCTTGTGCTACAATCATAGCATGAAAGTGCTTCCTTGCAAGCTTGCGAGGATAAAGATGAATTCAAACGGGTTGATATGATGTAAGAGAAACCAAAGGAGGCAGAATAGATTGAATATTCTGAATGAAAAGGATTATTATCGAATCGTATATGGCGGATGGTTGGGAAAAAATATCGGGGGCACCCTTGGCGCACCGGTAGAAGGTGCAAAAGAGCTGCTTGCCTTAACATTTTATCCGGAGCTGCCTGACGGCCCGCTCGAGAATGATGATCTTGACCTGCAGCTCGTATGGCTGCATGCTTTGGAGCAGTACGGTCCCGGTTTAACTGCTCGTGAGCTCGGTCAAGAATGGATGGATCATATTTTCTTTCCTTTCGATGAATATGGTTATGCATTGACCAACCTGCGGAGAGGGTTGATTCCTCCTGTTGCTGGATCGTTCAATAATCCGTTCACTAATTGCATGGGTTCTCCTATTCGCTCTGAGATATGGGCGATGGTCGCTCCGGGCTTGCCAGAAAAAGCTGCATCTTATGCATACCAGGATGCGATCGTCGATCATGCGGGAGGCGAAGGGGTATTTGGGGAAATGTTCTTCGCTGCCATTGAAAGCGCAATTTTTTTCGAGAAGGACCGCGACCGTCTGATTGACATCGGCATGAAGTTTATACCAACCTATAGCCGCACTTATAAAGCACTAAAAGACTTGATTCGTTGGCACCAAGAAGGGAAAAGCTGGACGGAGGCCCGATCGTTAATTCTCGAGCATCACGGCAGTGACAACTTTACAGATGCTCCCCAAAATATCGCGTTTACAATCCTTGGCTGGCTGTATGGCAATGATTTCGAGGATGCGATTCTGAAGGCGGTTAACTGTGGATATGATACCGATTGCACAGCAGCAACGCTTGGTGCAATATTGGGCATGTTACTGGGACCGGAAGGGCTTCCGGAAAAATGGGTGAAGCCGGTTGGCGACCGTGTCGTCGTCAGTCCTCCGATCAATGGTTTCCCAGCGCCCAAAAGCTTGGATGAATTAACACTTCGAACCATTCGTATGGGCAAACAGGTGCTGGCAGCATCCGACGTTGATATTAGAATACATCCCAACGAGCCGAGTCACTGGGATCGACAGGAGTTTTCACTTCAAGGAATAAAAGAGCTTTGGGAAAGATCAGCGACATCCAATCATTACTTGCTGCCGCGAGGAACTTCGCAGTACCCTACTCTCGAATTCATCATTGATTATGGGGCTGAGGGGCCAGCAATAGGCGCATATCAAACGAAAACAATACAAGTCACATTGCTTAATCGCTCCTCATCCACAATGGCAGGGGAGCTTTCACTTGACCTGCCTGAGGGCTTGGTCGGACCAGATTCGTTTGAAGTTATCATGCAGCCGAATGAGAGTGTGGAATGGACCGTAGACATTACTGCTTCTGCTTCAGCAGGGGCCTACCATGAACTTGCGCTTCTCTGGACAAGGATTCACGATCATGCAGTGTGGGCAACGGAGAAGGTGACGTTTACACTTCTTGGATCCTCCTCTTGGAAGGTATGGGGACCTAAGAGCAGCGAAGGTACTGAAGCGATGTTCCCGGGGAACCGCCTGGAGTGGGAAAAGGTATTGGACACGGATGTAGATGGGTGTTACAGAGCAGTAACGTCGCTCTTTAATCCATCAGAAAGGCAAGTCAGACTCATTGCTGCAGCGAACGCTCCCATTCAACTAAAGCTTAATGGAAAGATCATCATAGACTGCAAGCAAACGCCTGAATTTATGCCTGCCTATCACCGTGCGCCTAATGATCAGTGGATTGAGTTTACGCTTGCGGCTGGAAGCTATGAATTGGACGTGTCAGCATGGAAGAATAGTGTCCCTCTCCAAGTTTATATCTTGCCTGTAGCGACCATGAAAACGGCAGATCCTGGCCCTTGCTACTATTATACTGACATGCTATTCTCGATCGATGAAGGCGGCCGGATTGGACAAGGTAATCGCGGAGAAGCAAAGGCAGTTGGACGAGTGGGCTAAAAATAAGTAGGCTGCAAAGCGTGGCGAGAGAGCCACTGCTATTGGATAGTTATGGGGGCATGGTTAAACATGCCTCCTTTTTAATTCGTTCACGAAAGCTCTCCATTCTCCCCATCCAGAAACTCGCCATCTCTTAGTCGATTTACAAATTGCTGCAGCCAGGTGTAATAGGTAACGCCGTGGCGCAGCTTGTGCAGGTCGCGCAGACACTCTCGTCTTTCCTCATCGGTCGTTTCTTCAGCTAAGGCCATTTCCGACAACTCTGGAATGACTTCATTAATTGCGCCAAGCATAACATCGACCTCGCGCTGCAGCTTCATCGTGAAGAAGTTGCGAAACGTAATGAAGAAATCAGTCTCCGCTATATATTGATCCTTGCGCTCCTTTTTCTCCTCCAGCTTCTTAACCATGCTCGCATCCAGCAACGAGCGGACCGCATAGCTCATATTGCTCTTGCTCATGTTCATATATTGTTTCATGTCTTCAAGCGTCATCGGTTTATCCTCGAAAAACATAATCCCATATAGCTTGCCAAATGAATGATTGGCGCCGTATAAATCCATCGTTTCCGCAATCGCTTCAATAATTTGTGCCCGCAGCTCAGTACGTCGCGACACCTCAAGCTCTTCCTCTATTTTTCTCTCTAACGCTTCTATTTTTGCTTCTTGCCTCACATCGTCACTCCCTCTAAATGTCCACCTATGTATCGTTTATTTACAAGAAATTAAATTGAAGTTGATCATGCGTTAACAGTTTAGGATTACATTGAATGTACAATATTTTTTGTACAAATGATGTTTATCGCGCTTTACACGATCATATTATCAAACTTTCAATAAAAATTGAACAATTAAACCTAACTTTTACAAACTGTTCATGTAATGAAATTGAGATGGGGGGATGAAGTTGTCGAGTATTTCCTTAAAATCACTATCAAAACAATACACGAATGAAAAACACACCTTAGAAAACATAAGCTTGGATATTAAGGATAAAGAGTTTCTAGTGCTGCTCGGACCGTCAGGCTGCGGCAAATCAACTTTACTAAGAATGATCGCTGGTATTGAAGATATTTCCCAAGGCGAAGTACACATCGGGGATGTCTGTGTGAATGAGCTGGAGCCAAAGGATCGAGGAGTAGCGATGGTTTTTCAGAACTATGCGCTGTATCCCCATATGACGGTTCACGAGAATATGGCCTACGGCTTGAAAATCAAAAAGATGAAGAAAAGCGAAAGAGAAAGACGAATTCAAGCAGCGGCGGAAATTTTACAGATCCATCCATTATTGAAAAGACTGCCGAGTCAATTGTCCGGCGGGCAAAAGCAACGAGTAGCAATCGGCAGAGCTATTGTGAAGGAGCCAAAAGTATTTTTGATGGACGAGCCGTTATCGAATCTGGATGCGAAGCTAAGAAATGAGATGCGTATTGAAATCAAAAAGCTGCATGAGCGATTAAACTCCACATTTATCTATGTAACGCATGATCAGGTGGAGGCCGTTACGCTGGGAGACCGGATTGCGATTATGACGGAGGGGAAGTTCAGGCAGATCGGGACGCCATTAGAAATTATGGAATGTCCGGTAGACATGTTTGTAGCCAACTTTATCAGCTCGCCGCCAATCAACTATCTGGATGCTGAACTAGTGGAACGAGAAGGGCGAATTTACGCGGACATGGATGGAATGCTGGTGGAAACGAACCTACCGCTTGAGGCTATAAAACATCACCCTAAAGTAAAAGCGGGCATTAGACCGGAGCATTGCATCATCCTGGTAGAAAAAGCTATTAATACGCTGCCGATGGAAATTTTGTTTACTGAAATCATCGGTACCGATGTGCTTCTGCACTTAACGTATAAAACCCAGCATTTTATCGTCAAAAAAAGCTTTGATCAAACCTATGCGAAGGGTCAAAAGCTATACGTAGCGCTGCAGCCAAAGCATATGCATTTGTTTGATCCGCACACGCAAAAAAATATAAGGAGTCCACGATGATTGTTCTTATTTCACTGGATGGATTAGGCTATAAAAACTTTGAACGATGGTCACAGTCATTCACAGACAAAGGCTTCGCGTACTGCAGGCAAATGATGACGACATTTCCTTCGGTTACGTTCAACGCTCATGCAACAGCCATGACGGGAAGCAGTCATGATCGGCATTCGGTCTACGACAATATAGTAGCTGACGCGGCGAGGATGGACAGAATCGCGTTGTATGGCGATCATGAAGCGCTTTGCAACGAAGCGCTGCATAAGCAAACGATTTTTCATTCACTGTCCGCGCAAGGTTTGAAGAGCTGCTGTATCCATTGGCCATTAACGACAGGCAACCCGTACATTCAACAGCTTATAACGGAATCAAGCAGCAAGAAAAAAGCAGCGGAGTCAATCTCTTATGAAGAGCTGGATCAAACGGCGGCGCAAGAGACGATTGAGGCGGTTATGTCAGGGTCATTTGATTTCGTAGCAGCGAGGTTCGTTGGGTATGATGCATGGTCGCATGAGTATGGAAAGGATTCACGCGAAGCCATTCTTTGCGCAGAAAAGCTGCTGCAGCATATTCATCGGATTCATCACGCTTTAAATGAATTAAAGCAGCCATTCCATCTATTTATTTTTTCAGATCATGGTCAAAGTGATGTAGAATCGTTTTTCTACCCTAACGAGATTTTGGCGCAAAGTCGTTGGTCTGAACATTTACTTAACAAGCAAATTCGTTTTGTTGGGGATGGGAGCGGAGCACTATTGTTCTATAGCAAGCTGACTAAGCAGAAAAATCAAGAGATTATGGACCACTTCAATCAAATGGAGCCTGTGCAGCATTTTCATGAAATAGAGGAACCGGCAGATTCAGCCTGCCAAACGTTTCGACCAGTCGGCATCTTGGACTTGAAGCATACCGTATGCGGGGAGGATACAATCCCTCCAGATCAGCCGCAATATAAGACGCTGCGCAGCTTGCACGGTTACGATCCTGCTAATGTCGAGGAAATGAATGGGTTTATGGTTTGCATTGGTGATCAGCTTAAGCAAGGTCAGGTAATAGAGCATTCGCATCTTGTCAATATTGCACCTACTATAGCAAAGCTGCTTCACATCCTTCACCAATGTGACGGTGGGGCGATTACAGACATCTTGAAGGAGCACGAGTAGATGACCAGATTTACAAGCAGAAATGTCAAAGACAATCTGTGGTCGTTGGGACTGCTGTTGCCGACACTTATCCCGTTATTCATTTTTTGGATTTATCCGATGATCAAAACCTTTCATATTAGCTTTACAGACTGGAACTATATTTCACCGACCTATAACTATGTGAATTTCGATAACTATACCAACTTTTTAGATGATTCTTTTTTTACTAAAGTGCTGGTCAATACGCTTGTGTTTACACTATTTACAGTCATTCCGCCAATTGCTATCGGGCTATTTATAGCTACTTTGCTCAACAAAATCAAAGTGCTGCGCAATTTCTTCGTCGCTACCATTTTTTCTGCCTGGATTACACCTACTGTGGTGGTGTCCATGGTGTGGGTCAGTATTTTTGATGGGGAAAATGGCATAGTGAATGCGTTCCTTAAAGCGGTCGGATTGGAACCACTTGAATGGCTAGGCGGGCAAACGACCTCCATGATTGTCGTCATTATCGTTACCATATGGAAATACTTGGGCCTAGCTGTGCTGCTGCTCACATCAGCATTAGCCAAATTAGATCCTGAAGTGGAAAAAGCAAATGATTTGGATGGCGGCAAAGGGCTGCGAAAGCTGATGAAAATAACGCTGCCGGCAATCTCGCCCATACTCGTATTTTTGTTTATTTTGTTCACGCTCGACTCGCTTAAAGCTTATGACCAGATTTATATCTTGACGCAGGGCGGCCCTTCGGGAGCAACCTCGACGATTCTTTACTACTTTTATGTGCTTGCGTTCGAGTGGTACGAGACTGGACCAGCGTCTGCTCTCGCAGTGATTTTCTTAGCGATTTGCTTGCTCATAAGCGGTCTAAATTATGTAGTATCTAAATTTCTATTCAGCAAGTGAGGGGAGGGCAATGTACTTGGCAAGGTTGAAAAAAGGCATCAGTTACGCGGCATTAACAGCAATTGGCATCATCATGGTTTTTCCGTATCTGTGGATGTTTATGACTTCTGTGAAAGCAAAGGACAAGCTGTATAGCGGAGGGATTTTCCCAGATACCTTTCATTTTGAAAATTACATCAGAGTATTTACCGATACGAAAATGCTGCTTTATCTGTGGAATAGCATCTACGTCAGTGTCATTATTATCGTGTTTCAGATTTTATCAGCGATTTTGGCGGCATACGTATTTGCGACGATGAAAAAGAAGTGGGTGCAATTATGCTTCGTTGTCATATTGGCTACGTATATGCTGCCATCGGCAGTGACGTACATTCCATCTTTCATCATTATCTCCAAAGTAAATCTGCTGGATACGCATTTGGGCTATATTTTGAGCGAAGCAATTAGTATTTTTGCAATCTTTTTTCTGCGGCAAACGTTCATTCAAGTGCCCAAAGAGGTGGTGCACGCGGCAAAGCTGGATGGGGCGGGACATTTGAAGCTTATTTTCACGGTATATATTCCCTATGCCAAAAATGCGATTGCTTCTCTCGTGTTAATTACATTTATTTATAGCTACAACAATTATATGTGGCCTTCCTTGCTTATCAAGTCGGAAGAAAACATGTTCGTCACGATCGGCTTGCGCAGATTATTTATGAGCCAGGCTGGTTATGGAATGGACTTCCCGCTTGCGATGGCTGCTTGTGCAATTTCACTGCTGCCAATGTTCATCCTGCTAGCCGTTTCTAATAAAAAGATTATTAATTCGATGGCGAACCTATACGTGAATAAATAAGGTGGTGATGTGCATTTAGCTGTATTCCATTCCATGGACTGATAAATATCGGATTGACGAAAAACACACTAAAACAGCAATTTATCGGGAGGAAAAAACGGTGAGAAATCGCAAAATGAATCTAAAACAAACTATTTTGTCTGTGATGTGTATGACCTTTATTTTCACAGGAGTCATTGGCTGCTCCAACGGCGCATCCCCGGGGAAAGAAGCGGGTGCGACAGCAACAGCCACGTCCACATCAAACAATAAAGATAAAGTGAAGCTTGAATTTTATTACGGTCTTGGCGGCAAGCTTGGCGAAACGATGGAAACGATCATTAAAGACTTCAACAGCAGCAGCGAGAAATACGAGGTTGTCCCCGTTATTCAAGGGAACTACAGCGAGACGCTGCAAACTTTGCAATCATCACTTGCAGCGGGTAAGCCGCCTGCACTTGCTATCAATGGCTATCCGGAATTTATGAAGCTTGCTAAAAATGATGTGCTGCTGCCGTTAGACGAGTATATTAACCAGCCGGAGTATAACAAAGACGATGTGCTTTTGCTGGAGCAGGGCAATTATAATCAAGCAGCTCTAGGTGTGCCGGCATTTGTATCTACACAAATGATGTATTACAGAAAAGATATTTTTGACAAATACAATATCGATTACGATGCGCTGGAAAGCTTGGAGCAAGTGGCTGAGGCGGCAAAAACGATCAAGGAAAAAGAAGGCATTCATGGCTGGTCCATTATGTGGTATGCGGAGCATATGATTGACTACGCTCGTTCCGCAGGCGGTGACATCGTGAGCGAGGATGGCAAGACTATCATGATCGACTCCGAGGAATGGATCTACGCTTGGGAAAATATTAGAAAGTGGATTCATGACGACAAAATTATGAATACTGTGTACGGCGGCAACGGCTGGGAATGGTGGTATAAAACGATTGATGGCGTTATGAACGGCAAGTCGGCAGGCTACACAGGCTCTTCCGGTGACGGCGGAGATTTGGATTTCACGAAAGTGGCAACGGGTATGCAAAAAGGATTGAAGGGCAGTAAGCCTAGACCAGTAGCGGTCTCAGTTATGTTCAATCTGTTCAAAAACTCTCCGAAAGAGCAGCAAGAGGGTGCTTGGGAATTTGTAAAGTTCTTCTCGCAGGCAGAGAAAACAGCTTTCTGGGCTGTTGAGACAGGCTATATTCCAATTCGAGACAGCGCTGTGACTACTGAAATCTATCAAAATAAATTGAAAGAAAATCCGTACTTGTCGGTTCCACTTGAGCAAGCCAAATCGAATGGCATTCCACCTTTTGTTGACCCTACAGGCGGCAAAATCTATGCGGAAATCGAGCTGGCAAAGGATGAATTGCTAATCGGCAATAAGCCGGCTGCAGAAGTATTGAAAGCAGCGAAGAAAAAAGCGCAGAGCGAGCTTGATAAAGTTTTAAACCAATAATATACCCAAAAAATAAACGACCCACAAAGGAGAACTTAACAATGAATCATAACATTCAACTAGCCGTTTTTGACTTGGCAGGTACGCTTGTAGAGGATAACAATGGAGTAAGGGACTGTCTCTATCAGGCAGCGGTAGAATTCGGCTTGCAGGTAACAAGAGATGAGATCAGCACGCATATGGGCACGAACAAAATTCATTTATACCAATTTTTAATTGCAAGAACGAGAGGAAATGTAATAGATTTCAAAAACTTTGAGATTGAGATTGACGAATCTACGCATGATGAAGCTGTTCAGATCTACGAGAAATATACGGAGTATATGATTGCATACTACAAAGAAAATTGCCGCGAAATCGAGGGCGCTACTGAAACTTTGAAATGGTGCAAGGAAAATGGGATCAAAGTAGCGACTGGCACAGGATTTCACAAAGAGATTAATCGTGTCATTATGGAGTCGCTTGGCTGGGTAAAAGATGGATTGATCGATTATGCGGTAGATTTGGACATGGTACCAGAAGGTAAGGGACGTCCGGCTCCGTTCATGCTGTTCAAAGCAATGGAATATTTGAATGTTCAAAATGTGAGACATGTGATCAAAATTGGCGATACGCCTGCCGATATGCTCGAAGGCTATAATGCGGGCTGCAAAGCAGTCATTGGTGTAACACAAGGCTCCACGCCAATCGAAGTATGGGGCAAATACTACCACACGCATGTTATTCATACTGTAAAAGAGCTTCCTGAGCTGATTATGTCCGGTAAAATCGTATGATGGAGCAGCTCGAAAAAACAGCCGGCATCGGAATTGTACTGCCCAAGCTGTTTCCTTTTCCGCAAAACAAGCCTGAGCTGATGATTGAGGATTTGCTAACTATATTGGAGGACCCTTTCTTTACAGCGGTGGAAGTTTCCTACATTGCCGATCAGTCAACTAGGGAGCTTGCCAAAAAGTATATGCAGTATAGCGGCGTGGAAACGATCTTTAACGGCGGCGATGCATTTCGGGAATTAAGCATTAATTTGAGCTCCTTGGATGCGGACGTTAGGCAGCGATCTATCCAGCAATGCTTCATGCTTATTGATCATTGCTACGAGATGGATGCCAAAATTATGCATATCGTAACAGGGAAGTTTGAGGGTGAAGAAAACAAACGGCATAACATCGATGCGTTTATTGCCTCTGCCATGGAGCTTTGCAAGTATGCGAAGGCGAAAGCTGACACCTATGAGCTTTGTATCAGCCTGGAAACCGGAGACAGATATTTGGATCGCAAATATTTGCTTGGGCCTACGAATGAAGCCGTTCATGCAGCGCAGATCATTCGCAGCGAATATGATAACTTTGGCTTGTTGCTCGACCAAAGCCATCTGCCGCTTATGGGTGAAGATCCGAGGAAGTCACTTTGGCTGGCCAAAGATTATTTAACGCATATTCATATCGGCAACAGCTATATGAAGGATCGTCAAGCTTCTTATTTTGGAGACAAGCATCTGCCATTTGGCATCAAGGATTCAGAGGTTGGTGTAACCGAGCTAACCGCATTCATCACTACTTTAAGAGAAATTGGATTTTTTACTAGTCCCAAACCAACCAGAAAACCGGTCATTACCTTTGAAGTAGGCCGATTCGAGCAGGAATCTCCAAAGCTTGTCATTGCTAATATAAAGCGGACTTTTTTTGAAGCATGGGCTAATGCATAACGAATAACAGGAGGGGGTCGATTAATTATGGGCAACTATTGATAAGCAATAAGAAAAGGGAACGGAGAGCAAGATTTGGGAATGGAGAAGCGGTAGCGTCCGCCTTTGTAGGCCAATTTTATCCTTTACCGGGGTTATTCATTCAAAAAAATTGGACTACAACAGCGGTCGGAATCCCAAACTTGATCATAGTAGCGCCCTTTCAATTGCTTGTTGCCCTATCCACAATTAATCGACACTCTCAACAGGGGGAAAAGTTAGACATGAATGTACTCATTACGGGCTATTTTAACGATGATTCCAAGCAGCGAGTCGTACAAACCTTTCCGCATGATTGGCAAATTCATATTATTGAGCCGCAATTAATCGAACAGTTCATCGGAGATGCAGAGGTGCTTATTCCAGAGCATATTCAAGTGAACGAGGCTTTGTTGGACCAAGCTCAGAGCTTGAAATTAGTTCAAACCGGTGCTGGCTACGACAATGTGGATATTGAAGCTTGCACGAAGCGCGGCATCTGGGTGAGCAATGCAGCTGGCGTGAATGCCAATGCAGTAGCGGAGCATATTATGGCGCTAATATTGAACCACTATAAGAACATTTCGTACTTGGATCGTTTTATGAAAAATAAAGGTAATGAAACCAGGCTCTCGTATACGGGCGGCGAGCTGTCAGGACTAACCATCGGGACGATTGGCTATGGCGCAATTGGCTCAAAGGTTGGCAAATTTGCTCAAGCTTTTAATATGAAAGTGCTGGCCTATGACAACAATCCAACACTTTCAAGCGATGGTGTGGAGCTTGTGGATCTAGATATATTGCTAGCCCATTCAGATATCATCACCATTAACATTTTCCTTAATGAGGAAACAAGAAACCTAGTTGATCGGGCATTTTTGAACAAAATGAAAAGCAACGCGCTATTGGTCAACACGGCAAGAGGACCGATTGTATGCGAACCTGATCTCATTGAAGCCTTGAAGAATGGCGTAATTGGCGGTGCTTGTCTCGATGTATTCACCGAAGAGCCGCTAAGCTTGGATAGCGAGCTTCGTTCGATGGACAACGTTACGTTAACCCCGCATACAGCAGGTATGCCGGATGGAATGAAGTTCCATGAAACGAGATACCGCTTCTTCGTCGCCAACATTAATCGTGTGATGGGGAATGAGCCTCCGCAAAACAATTTGAATCAGATTTAATTGGGGATTAAATTTAACGGTACAGTGAAACAATTCAACAAATGGCCTTACCCTTTTGTATTAAGGACAAGGCCATCAGCCATTTTAGGGCAAAGCGCTTAATTTGCTGCTAAGAACGGAATAGCATAATTAGATTTGTGATTACCACATAGGGGCTAACCCATAAATGAACAGCTCCCCTTTAAGTAGACAGGTGAAATAACAAAACCTGCTGCTAAAAGGGGAGCTTTTTCATGCAGAAAGTACAATTTAGCGCGTCAGCGAATAGACACTAAATTAAGCTTGAATAGCGCCTGTGGCAACCGTTAGGGTCATTCTTTGCTCTGCTGTTCCGCTGTTCCGCAGCTCTGTTGTTCCGCCGCTCTGCTGTTTCGCTGTACCACTGTTCTTTTGTTTCTTCGCTATTCTCTTGTTCCCGCTAACGGTTGCCATAAGGCTGTCGATTCACTGTGGGCAGGTTATAAGATGTTTAACTGGGGACAACGCGGAATCGTAAGATGTTAAATTAACAGGCAGAACTAAAAGAGTATACAGAAGAAGTAAGGAATATTAATACCAAACAGTATCTTTTTATACCTGAGGTGGAGTTCCTCAATGTCTATCTTTTTTCAACCAAATCCAAAAGAAAGCACAGGTTACAAAGAAGTTCCGAGAAGGTGAAAAACAATTCATGTAGAATAATCATTTATCGTAACAATTTCTTATTCACTTAATTTCAACTAAGGAGCATGAAAAGCCTATGGAAAAATCCCCAGAAGATTCCTTGAAAATCTCATGTGAAGAATTAGGAGAAACTCTAATAAAACAGCAAGGTATGACATTTAAATTCAAAAATGTAGAAGGTCGTATTATTCATACCTTTATTGCAGGAAAATTGTTATCTAAAATAGGCTTAACACCGGAAATCGTTATTGGGAGGGAACTAAGCGAGATTCTTCCCGCTGAAATAGCAAAAAATAAAGAATCGTTTTATAGGGAGGCATGGGAAGGGAAAGAAGATATTACATATGAGGGTGAATTGAATGGGGTATATTATCTGGCATCCCTGCAACCAATTAGGCAATTCGGCAAAGTGATCGAAGTAATCGCTTCATGTGTGGATATTACCGAACGAAAGAAAGCAGAAGAAGAACTAAGGGCAACAAAGGAATTGCTAGAGTCCGTAATAAAGAACTCCGCAGATAGTATATGTGTGACTGATACTGAAGGAAAAGTTATTCGAGTAAACGATGCATTCGAAAGAATATACGGCTGGTCTGAAAAAGAACTCATCGGAAAGCAACTGCCTAGTATCCCTGAAAATATATACGATAGCCTTGTAGAAATTTGTAAACCGGTACTTACTGGAAAGGAATCATCTATAAGTCTCGAAACGATACGTAAACGAAAAGATGGAGAATTGATACATGTTTTTTTAACCTTATCGCCGATAAAGGATGCGAGGAATGTTGTTGTTGCTTTGACTGGCATAACCCGGGATATAACGGAAAGAAAAAAATCGGAAGAGTTTTTCCGGAAAGCAGATAAACTGAATGTCGTTGGGCAGCTAGCTGCTGGACTTGTACATGAGATCCGTAATCCGTTAGCTTCTTTGCGGGTTTTTTACAATTAATTATGTCCGGCCACATGGGAAAAGCAGAATATTTCGATATAATGATTTCAGAAATTGATCGCATAAATAGTATTGTAAATGAACTCTTAATTATTTCGAAGCCGCATGAAACAAGTTTTCGGAAAAATAATATAGGGATGATTCTAAGAAGCGTTGTAACATTACTTGAAGCACAGGCTGCTCTAAATAATATTCAATTCCATGTTGAAATGAAGGACAATATTCCTTTAATAGAAAGCTCCGAAATCGAAATTAAACAAGTATTCGTTAATATATTAAAAAACGCAATAGAGGCAATGCAAAATGGCGGAATTATACGTATCAAAGCTGTTGTCCAAAAAGATAACCTCCTCATTCGATTCATCGATCAAGGTTCAGGGATTAATGAGAGTGTTATCCCCCGCTTAGGCGAACCTTTTTTTACCACTAAAGATAACGGAACTGGATTAGGCTTGATGATGTGTTATAAGATCATTAATGACCATAAAGGATGGATACATATTAACAGTGTTGTTAATAAAGGAACAACAATTGATGTTATTTTACCTTACCATGAATGATCAGCATAAGATAACCTAAAAATGACCTGGACATCCACAATTTGTGAATGTTCGGATCTTTTTTATGGGGACGGCCGTTTTTTTATAAAAATTACCCTTTCATAATCTTCCGATAATCACTTGGTGATTGCCCTATTATTTTATGGAATGCTCTTGAGAAATAAAGCGGGTCTTGAAAGCCGACCTTTAGGCTGATTTCCTTGATAGAACAGTCGGTAAAGTCAAGATATTGGCAGGCCTGCTGAATTTTCAATCGCATAAAATAATGCATTGGCGATATTCCTGTTACACGTTTGAACACAGATAAATAATGTGACCGGGAAAGATGGACAAACTCTGCCAACTGCCCGACTGTAAGATTAGCACTTAGCTGCTGCTTCATATATTCGATTGAACGGTCTACACAGTTGCTTGAAGCCTGGTTAGACGGATCAGCAGGCTGCAGCGAGGGCAAAGAGAGCATTTGCTGAAGCAGCTGATTGGCATAGATGCAGTGAGGAAGCGAATAGATTTTTTCCGAAATCGTATCGTAGCAGCTGTCAAATAATTTAATCCATTGAATCGGACTGGCCCCAGAAAGTTGCATTTTATTCTCCTGAAGCGGCAGCAGCTCGAAGTAATGCTCAGCTAAGATTCCGGTAAAATGAATCCAATAAATGCTCCACGGATTTGCTTCCGCTGCTCCATAGCTCTGAGGCATGTTCGGCGGTATGACGATAAGATCATGCTTTTGTACATGCTGCTTGCCAGATGAACCAAGCTTCACCCAGCCTTCGCCAGCTATGCAGAAAAGCAGAATATAAGAGGACGAGCCTTCGGCTCGTTCACGATAATGGTACTTGGCTTTTGGGAAAAATCCGATATCCGTTATAAATAACGGTTTAATAAGCGGGTGCTGCGATAATTCCTCGATCAGCCTCTCATGAAGCACAAATAGCTTCTCGGATGGAAATCCCGTTTTTTTTCGCATTGTTTAAACCTCTCCATAACCGTGCTAATTTGGTATCTATCAGACTATTGTCCATATCAATCATATTAATATGAATTTTAATATAGTCTGACATCGCAGTAAAGTTAGGCTATAAGCTGCAATAAAATAAATGGAGAGGGGATGAGGCGTTGCACAACGGAAAAGTAGTTATCGTAACCGGAGCCGGCAATGGCATTGGCAAAGGGATTGCCTTGGAATTTGCAAAAGCAGGCGCATTAGTCGTAGTCAGCGAAATAGATGAGCAGTCGGGTAATCAAACAGCTGAAGAGCTGCGTCAAATAGGAGGATCTGCTCTATTCATCCAAACGGATGTAGCAAGTGAACAGAGCATTTGCGGTATGGTTAAGCGAACGGTGGAAGCACTTGGCCGAATTGATGTGCTTGTTAACAACGCGGGAATTACTGTATTTAAGCCAATATTGGAGGCGACGTCAGCCGATTGGGACCGGTTAATGAACATTGATTTGCGGGGCGTATTTTTATGCAGCAAATATGCGGCTGAGCATATGAAGCGGCAAGGAAAAGGCTCCATTATTAACATCTCTTCGAATCATTCAGTAGCCACATTGCCTGATGCAGAAATGTACGCCGCAGCCAAAGCAGGTGTGAACGGTTTAACCCGCAGCATGGCGCTGAGCTTAGGCAAGCTCGGTATTCGAGTCAATGCGATTTGCCCAGGATTTACGAATACCCCACATTATCGTCAATGGCTGGAAAATGACGGGAAAGCTGCTGAAATTGAAGCGGAAGTCATTTCGCTGCATGCGGGCAACCGGATCGGTACTCCAGAAGATGTGGGGAAGCTTGCTTTATTTCTCGCTTCAGATGATTCCGCGATGATGACAGGTGCCGAGCTTTTGCTAGATGGAGGGTTATCTACGAGGCTGTATCATTCGAAGCTTTGTTAATAGATTACGAAAGGCTGCCAATTCAATGCCGGAAGCTAATTTAAAAGGAGGATTTATATGAAAATTGTTTCAATGGAGCTGTTTCAAGTGCCGCCGCGCTGGCTATTTCTGAAAATTACGACGGATGAAGGAATTGCTGGCTGGGGCGAGCCGGTAGTTGAAGG
This sequence comes from Paenibacillus sp. GXUN7292, assembly GCF_050864975.1. Lineage (NCBI taxonomy): Bacteria > Bacillati > Bacillota > Bacilli > Caryophanales > Paenibacillaceae > Paenibacillus > Paenibacillus sp. GXUN7292. Next base: position 46,516 of record NZ_JBOZWO010000042.1, read on the forward strand.
AAGAGCGGATACGGTTCGCACGGCTGTCGAGGAGCTTGGTGACTATCTTATAGGCAGGGACCCTGGACAAATCGAAGATTTGTGGCAGGTCATGTACAGGGGCGGCTTTTATCGGGGCGGCCCGATTTTGACGAGCGCTATATCAGGCATTGAGCAAGCGCTTTGGGATATAAAAGGGCAGCGGCTGGGAGTGCCGGTGTATGAGCTACTGGGAGGCGCTGTTCGCGACCGGATGAAGGTATACGCATGGATTGGCGGGGACCGTCCCGAGGATGTTGCGACAGCTGCCAAAGCTCAAGTCTCTGCCGGTTACACCGCGCTCAAGATGAACGGTACGGCTGACATGGAGTGGATCGATTCCAGTGAAAAGATTATGCAAGCGGTGCAAAATATGGCCACCGTTCGAGAAGCTGTCGGGTATGGCATCGGAATCGGCATAGATTTTCACGGCCGGGTTCATAAAGGAATGGCCAAGGCGCTTATTAAAGAGCTGGAGCCGTTCAAGCCTATGTTTATAGAGGAGCCGGTGCTGCCGGAAAATAACGAAGCTTTGAAGCAGCTAAGCCAAATCAGCTCTATCCCGATCGCGACAGGCGAGCGGATGTATACGCGTTGGGGCTTTAAGCAATTGCTTGCCGAGGGAACCGCGGATATTATTCAGCCCGATTTAAGCCATGCGGGAGGCATTTGGGAGGTTCGCAAAATCGCGGCAATGGCAGAGGCTTATGATGTTGCCGTAGCTCCGCATTGTCCGCTCGGACCGATTGCACTGGCGGCATCCTTACAGTTGGATTTCTGTACGCCGAATGCATTCATCCAAGAGCAAAGCCTCGGCATTCATTATAACCAGGGCTCAGACCTGCTTGATTATTTGGAAGACCGCTCGGTATTTGATTATAAGGATGGCTTTGTTGAAAGAATGAAAACACCGGGTCTGGGAGTCAAAATTAATGAGGAAAAGGTAAGAGAAATGGCTGCGGTCGGCCATCGTTGGCGCAATCCTATATGGCGCAACGTGGACGGATCCGTAACGGAATGGTAAGAGCAGTAGCGACTTGATTCAATGTGGACAACATCGGTTGTGAGGCTAATCTAGAAGCTGTCGATTCATTATGGATAACAATACGTCAAGTAAACAAAGGGGAAGCGGAGGGCAAGATTGGAACTGGAGAAACGATAGTGGCCGCCTTTGTGTTACAATTTTAACAAATTAATGGGTCATGAAATCAATAAAAATTGTAATACAACAGCGGTTGTAAGTCCAATCTTGGATCGCAGCGCCATCCTTTTCTATTGCTTGTTGTCTTATCCATAATGAATCGACAGTCTAATCTGACTCGAGGTAGAGGCGGTATACGCTATGTCATTGACGGAGCAATTATTTAAGCATAAAATCGTAGCCATTATACGGGGCGTGCCGGAGGAAAAGGCAGATGATGTAGCTGAAGCGTTGTATCAGGGCGGCATCCGTTTTATGGAAGTGACGATGAACACGGAAGGCGCGGCCGGCATGATTGCGCGCTGGAGAAAAAGGTACACCAGTGAAATGTTCATTGGCGCAGGAACGGTGCTTAATGAGCAAATGGCGCGGGAAGCGGTGGAAGCTGGCGCTCAATTTCTTATTTCGCCTAATGTTGATGAAGGCGTCATTCAATGCGGTCTTGAGGCAGGGGTTGACCTCTATCCAGGCGCTATGACGGCCACTGAAATTGTAAAGGCATGGACACTTGGCGCGCATGTCGTAAAAGTGTTTCCAGCGGGCAGTCTCGGTATTTCATATATGAAAGAGCTACAGGGGCCTTTATCTCATATCTCGATGATGGCGACTGGGGGAGTAAGCTTGGACAATATGAAAGCATATGCGGAAGCGGGCTCGAGAGCTTTTGGTTTGGGAGGAAGTTTAGTGAATAGGGCACTCATTCAAGAAGGAGATTTTAAAGGCTTAAAAGAGCATGCTATGCAATACGCAGCTGCGGCGCAGCAGCTTTAAACGAAATTCGCAATGAAAACGGAATTGGATGGAGGGTCTTGGGAGTGAACATCATAGTCAAGCAAACGGACTTTCGAGGCAGCTACGCCATACTTATGGAAAGCGCCGCTATTAAGCTAATCGTATTGCCGCAAGCGGGAGGCAGCATTGTATCACTGCAATACAAGGAAACAGGTAAGGAATGGCTTGTTAATGCGCTAGGAGAAGGAATTCGTCAGGCAAGCTATGGCGATACATTCTCGGAGGAGATGATGCATGGCTGGGATGAATGCTTCCCGACGATTGACGCATGCCACTACCCGCTGCCTGGCTCTCATAAACATACTTATTTGCCCGATCATGGCGAGCTGTGGTCTGTTGTGTGGACGTATAACATGACAGAACATAGCTTAGTAACAGAAACAAGCGGAAAGGCGCTGCCTTATTCCTTTACTAGAACGATCAGCTTTATTAATGAGCAGACTCTTCAATTTTCATATTTGGTTAGGAATCCTTCTGAGGAGCCGATAACCGCTTTTTGGTGCGCGCATCCTTTGTTTTCCGCTACTGAGCATACGCAAATACAAATACCGCCAGAGCTTGATTCGGTACTTTGCGTAGTGGGGGGTAAACGATACGAAAAGGGAAAGTCATACAAGTGGAATCAAGGGGCTGTAGTTCATAGCGGAATGGCTATAGATCGGCTTGCCCCGGTCTCGGCGCAGGATTCGAGGAAATTTTACGCTGGAATTCCGTTTGCAACAGGACTGGCGGGGCTGTATGAGCAGGACACAGGCGAATTTGTACAGTTGTCTTGGTCAGTCAAGGAGCTGCCTTACTTTGGACTGTGGATCAATGAGGGCTATTACAATGACAAGCTGATGGTCGCTCTCGAGCCAAGTAACGGTTTTTACGATAGCTTGGATGAAGCACATAAGCGAAAAAAAACATTGCTGCTAGAACCAGGAGCATCAGCTAGCTGGTCAATCCATGTAAAACTGGGAGTGGACTATCGTTAAGATAGTCCGCTCTTTTTTGCAGACTCTCTGTATTCGGAAGGACTCATACCGGTTATATTTTTGAATACACGAGAAAAGTACTGCTGCTCGGAATAGCCTATAATTTCAGCAATGTCTTTGAAATCCAGCTCGGGTTGTCTCTCGATCAATCGCTTAGCCTCGTTTATTCGCAGCAAGGTGAGGTATCTCATCGGTGGCTCTCCACTGCATTTTTTAAACACTCTGATGATATAGGACGAGTTGAAATTGAATTTCTCAGCCAGCGAGGAAACTGTAATTTGCTCAGATATATTCATACGAATATATTCTTCCAGCTTGTTGTATAGCTCCTCCGAAGTGTCGCTTACTTTCTTCCGTGGATTAATATAAGAGCTCATATAGCTATTCAATACTTGTAAAGCATCGTTGAAAAGACTTTCGTTGTCGATGGATATCGCAATAATTTCATAAAGCTCTTTTTCGATGGATGCCATAATGTCGTCGTCTTCACAGCCAATTAGCCCCATAAGCTCCACCGCCAGATTGACCAGCAGCTTCTCCAGCTGCCGCTGTGTCATGCTGCTCGCCTGCCATTCGGTGAATAGATGCAGCAGTTCGCTTTGCAGCGAATCAAACTGCTGCTGCTTGACGAATAATTTCATGGAATTCATGTGTATAGAATCGTAATTATGGGATGGTCTGTCCGGCGCTTTTCGTTCCTTCGTCGTAATAATCGAGGAAAGGCAGCATAGCAAATTTCGTTCAAGGGAAGCCCTCAGCATACGCGCTGTATCCCGAATATGTTCCAAGCTTACAGGCGACTCCTCGGCACAGATTGTAATAGGAATTGAGTCCAGAAGCGAGGAAGAGATCGCATTTATCAGCTCCTCTGCATGATAAGCCTGTTCGCTGCTGGACAGAACAAGAAATTTCTGATTAAAGAATTTGTCGTCGATTACCCGCCATGACATGGCTTTGTCCCAAATACTCGCTGCTATTTTAGACCAATCGATCATCGACCAAAGCCTGTCAAAGAAGTCGGTATCGAGAACATCGGCAGTATATGTATATTGATTGCCTAGACAAATGAAATACATATGGAACTGCTCCGTTTTGATCGATTCGGGCAACGCTGACGCTGGCTTGATGCCATGCACCAGTCTTTCAATAATGTCGCTTTCCAGCTTGTTAGCTTTTTTATCAAGTCTAGTTTTGATGCCAACCATAGTTTGCATAAGCAAATCTTTTTTTACAGGCTTAAGGATATAATCAGTCACACCTAATCGAATCGCTTGCTGCGCATAAGAAAAATCATTGTAGCCGCTAATAATAACGATTTCCAGCTCCGGCCTCATTATTTTGGCGCGCTGGATCAGCTCCAGGCCATCCATAGCAGGCATATGAATGTCCGTGAACAAAATATCAGGCTTCATTTGCTCGACCAGCGATAAAGCATCCTCTCCATCTAATGCGGAAGCAATAACTTTGAAATGCAGGTCTGTTTGTTCAATTTTTTGAATGATATTGTCTAAAATAATTTGCTCGTCTTCGGCAACGATAACGGTGTAGCTATGTTCAGTTTTCATTTTATCATTCCTTCATCTAATCGTTTTCCGCCAATGATGATCACAGCGCCGCCGTTAGTGGGAGCATTTGAAATTTCAAATACGACGTGATGATTGTTTAACAGCTTGAGCCGGTAATAAATATTGGTTAAGCCAATATTGCTCAACAGCTCAGAATCATCGCCATATTTGACCGATTGCTCATTAATTTTGCTCCTGATCTGGCTGATTGTTTGTTCATCAAACCCGACGCCATTATCGCGGATCGTTACTTTCCAAAACTGATCCGTATATTCTCCTTTTATTGAAATCGTCCAAGGAGGCTTTTGTGTAAAGCCGTGCTTAAAGCAATTTTCTACGATCGGTTGAATAAGCAGGCGAGGCACTTGAATCTCGTTCATTTCGGCAGGTACGTCGATATCATAATGAAACTGGTTCATATAACGTATTTTCATCAGTTCCAAGTATTTTAGTGTATAATCGATTTCTCGTTCTATCGTAACAGGCTTTGAGCTTTCAACAGCAATATAACGCAGCATTTCAGAAAGATTGTGGCACATCTCTACTATTTCATCCTGATTTTGATTTTCCGCTTTAATGCTGATTATAGCTAGCGTGTTATATAGAAAATGCGGATTCATCTGAGCTTGCAGTGCGAATAGCCTAGCCTGTATTTCATGTGATTTTGCAGATACGACCTCTTCAAGTGAGGATTTTAAGCGATTGCACATGTCAAGGAAAGATTGATTAAGCTCTTCTAATTCATTTAATGACACATTATTATTTAGCCTCGGTTCTAATGTTTCCAGACTGAGCATTTTAATAGATTTTCGAATCCGTTTAATAGGCAAGGTGAGGCCTTTGGATACGAAGAATGTAACGATCATTGTAATAAATAAAATAATGACGCCAAAGAAAAGAAATTTGCTGCGAAAATGAACGACTGGCTGCAGCAGATTAGCCTCCGACTGCACCAATGCGACAGTCCATCCCGTGAACTTTGATTTTGTGAACGAAATGCTGTCTGTTTGATGATTAAAAGGGTTTTTAATTGAAAAGGTTTTAGCTTCGGAATGTTTTTGCATATTGTCCCAGTAAAAAGCGGATAGCTCATTCAAGCTGTTATTTTCGGGCTGGTAAGGATAAACAAGGAAACCATCTGAATGGTATACATATACAGCCGTGTTTATGGAAGAGTGAGGATTATCCTGATTCACGGATCGCTCGATGAGAGCCTCAATTTGTTTGTATTCCTGTTGAATCTCTACGATGCTGTCAACCTTGGAGCCGAAAACTTCGGAGAATGCTCTGGAAAGCGAAATAATGATCGTGCCGGATGGATCCCAATCATTAGGGCGAGGTATAGAAATACTTCGTCTGCCATCCAATTGTAAGATCGGGTCAATCCATTTTTTACTTTGGATAATAGCAGGGTCAAGGTCTTGGACATCGTATTCTTTTCCAAACTTGACGAAGTGGCCGCTCAAATCAAACAGATTCATTTGATAAAATTGCAAAGGAATGCCGGTTATTGAAAATAACATGCTCGTAATATCCCATTTATTATGAAGAATAGTAATATCTCGATCGGTGCTCTTGGAAAAAAATAATTGTTTGACTGGCTCTGCACTGATGACTCTTTCTGCAATTGAATCCATGTATTTAAACTGAGAGTCAAGCGTATCGGACAGATTTAATGAAAGCTGGTGATTGGATTCAGCAGCTTGTTTCTTTAAGGCATTTGCTGTGGAAACATAGAAGGATATGCCAAGCCCGATTAAAATAATTAAAATTAAACTGGAATAACTGATGAATAATTTGGATTGTATACTTTTGAATGTAAACACGATATCCTCCCAATCAGCAAATAATCATGTTGATTATAACATAATAATTTTATTTGTCTTTTTGAAAATGAAAATGCAAAAGGTCAATAATGTCCACAGTTTTATGTCAGTATTTTATATTCAATACCTATTTGAAAGGGGTTACAATTTAATTGCAGAAAGAACAGATCAGTTACTAACGGGAGGATCAGAAATGAAAAGAATGGGATCAAGAGGATGGATCATCAGTCTGCTTATGCTTTGCATATTTGTTGTTTTGGCGGCGTGCGGGTCAAAGACAGGCAATAATCCAAGCTCAAGCAATACCGAAACGCCTGCGGCGACAAAAAACGGTGAAGAAAAGAAAAATGTTACGCTGACCTTTGTCGCCTCGCAAAACTGGGTGAATAAAGGATCAAAGGTAGATTCGGAATTAATAGAAGCCTTTACAAAAGAAACGGGCATTAAAGTCGATTTGCAGGTGGTGCCTGATGATCAGTACGCCAACGTTTTGAAAACAAAAATGACTTCCGGCGAAGTGCCGGATATATTCATGGTCGGTGCAGGCTCGGGAGCATACAAATATTTGCCGGAAAAATACTTTGCGGATTTATCCAATGAAGAATGGGTATCGCGCTATGCGCCTTACGCCAAGGCAGGTACGACGATCAACGATAAAATTAGCGGCTTCATGACGTGGAACGTAGAC
>NZ_JBOZWO010000043.1:0-52943 GCF_050864975.1 Paenibacillus sp. GXUN7292
GAAATATCATATACATTTGGCCATTTTGAGGCGGCACCGACCATTTCTATATGAAATTTCATATACAATCGCGACTTTCAGGCCTTTTCGGCTTATTGTATATGAAATATCATATACATTTGGCCATTTTGAGGCCGCACCGACCATTTATGTATGAAATTTCATATACATTTGTAACTTTCGGGCCATTTCGGCTTATTGTATATGAAATTTCATATACATTTGGCCATCTCCAGGCAGCGCCGACTATTTCTATATGAAATTTCATATACAATTACAACTTTCGGGACTTTTCGGCCTATTGTATATGAAATATCATATACATTTGGCCATTTTGAGGCGGCACCGACCATTTCTATATGAAATATCATATACAATCGCGACTTCCGGGCCATTTCGGCTTATTGTATATGAATTTTCATATACACTTGGCCATTTCGAGGCCGCACCGACCATTTATGTATGAAATTTCATATACATTTGTAACTTTCGGGCCATTTCGGCTTATTGTATATGAATTTTCATATACATTTGGCCATTTCGAGGCCGCACCGACCATTTATGTATGAAATTTCATATACAATCGCGATTTTCGGGTCATCTAGGCCGTTTCTATAAGAAATTTCAAGCACAACCGTTACCCCAATTACATTTATAGTGCCTACAATTAATCGATAGCCTTCTACTATAGGTTAAAAGTTCAGTAGGAGCATGGATTAACTCTTTCGCATCATTATTGGATTAGTTAAAAACGGCTTGCCTTCTATTATACAAGAAGACAAGCCGTCAAGCTTTCAATTATTATTTCAAAGCAGCTTCAACCTCATCAACCATCTCAGCAACGGAGATTAGTCCGCCGCCAGATAGATACCAATAATCCGGGTTAAGGTATGCAACTTGATTTTCTTTGAACGCCGTTGTATTTTTAACCAAATCATTGTTCAACGTTTCTTTCGCGTTGCCAGAGCCTTCTACTACAGCATTGCGGTCGATGACAAATAGATAGTCTGGATTTTTCTCTGCAATGTACTCAAACGTCACTGGCTGGCCATGTGTCGATACTTCGATCTTCGTGTCAACAGCTGTCAAGCCGAATACATCATGGATGAGACCAAAACGGGAGTTCGGTCCATAAGCGCTTAGATTGCCTTCGTTTGCTAAAATAACAAGACCGTTTTTACCGCTTGCTGCTGCTTTTTCATGAATTTCAGCAATTTTTTTATCAATTTCCGTTAGTGCCGCTTCTGCTTCAGACTGCTTGCTGAAAATTTCACCTAATGTTTTCACATTTGATTTGAAGGACTCCATGAAATTTTCATTGTCTACGCCCATAAAGATCGTTGGTGCAATTTCTGAAAGTTCTTTGTAGTAGTCAGATTGACGGCCAGAAATAATAATCAGATCCGGCTTCATGCCATGAATGGTTTCCATGTCCGGCTCTTTTAATGCGCCGGCATTCACGTACTTGGAATCCTTATACTTCTCCAAATAACCCGGAACGCTAGATTGCGGTACAGAAGCAACCTCCACGCCTAGCTTATCTAGAGTATCCAATGTACCAAAGTCAAATACTACAACTTTCTGCGGGTTGACAGGAACTGTATCTTCGCCAAGCGAATGCTTGACAGTAATTTCAGTAGGCTGTGCCGGGCTAGATGGCTCAGAAGAAGGATTGCTGGATGGACTGTTGGACGGCGTGCTGCTTGCCCCGCCCGAATTGCCGTCATTTTTGCCCCCGCATGCTGCCAGCACCATCGTTAGTGCAAGCACTAATATCGCTAATGTTAAGCTTTTTTTCATTTCTTCCACTCCTATATATATATTTATAATTTTTATGTGAAATAAACACCAATTCGATTGCCATTTATATGTTGAATTGGAATGTCCATATCATAAATACTGGTAAGTACATCTCGCTCAATAATATCGCTCGTCGGGCCGTCCTTCACAATTTGGCCGTCTTTAAGCGCGACGATATGATCCGAATAGCAGGAAGCAAAGTTAATATCATGGATAACAAGAACTACTGTTTTGCCAAGCTCCTCAACCAACCTGCGCAGCACCTTCATAATTTGAACGGAATGCTTCATATCCAAATTGTTCAGCGGCTCATCGAGCAAAATATATTCGGTGTTCTGTGCAATTACCATCGCAATAAAAGCGCGTTGATTTTGTCCGCCGCTCAGTTGATCCAAAAACTTATGCTGAATATCGGTCAGATCCATATAAGCTATCGCTTCATCGACCTGCTCCCAATCTTCCTTCGTCAGCTTGCCCTGCGAATAAGGGAAGCGTCCGAAGCTTACAAGCTCACGAACGGTAAGCCGCAAATTAATATGGTTGGACTGCTTCAAAATGGAGATTTTACGCGCAAGCTCCGTGCTTTTCCATGCTGAAATTTCTTTGCCGTCAATCAGCACCTCGCCTTTGTCCTTCGACATCAATCGGCTCATCATGGAAAGCAGCGTACTTTTACCCGCTCCATTCGGTCCGATAAAGGAAGTAATTGTGCCCTTATTAATTTTCAAAGAGACCTTCTGTATGACTGGCTTGCCGCCATAAGCTTTGCACACATCTTTTACTTCAATCATGCTTTACTCTCCTTTAGCAGCAGGTATAGGAAATATACGCCGCCTATAAAGTTAATAATGACACTTACTGTCGTCTCAAAAACAAATACGCGCTCCACGATAAACTGGCCGCCCACCAAAGCAATAATGCTGATTAGAATTGAGCCCGGAATAAGTATCGTATGGCGATAGGTGCCCATAAATTGATAAGCCAAGTTAACGACCAAAAGGCCTAGAAAAGTAATCGGACCTACTAATGCTGTTGAAATGGCTATCAAAATCGTTACTACAATAAGCATATTTTTCACGACATAATCGTAAGGAACGCCTAAATTAACGGAATGCTCTTTGCCAAGCGACATAATATCAAAAAACTTGGTAAACCTTGCAGAATACAAAGCTACAGCACCCACAACAATAAAGGACAACACCAGCAGATCTGTCTTCACATTATTGAAGCTGGCGAACATTTTGCCCTGTATAATGAGAAACTCATTCGGATCAATCAGCACCTGCATAAACGTAGTCAAGCTGCCGAACAGCGTTCCCATCACAAGACCGATTAAAAGCAGTAAGTACAAATGCTTCCCCTCTCGCTTAAATAATAGCCAGTAGAGAAAAGCTACAAACAAAATCATGCCTGCAACCGATAAAGAAAAGTTCATATACTTATTCGTAATCGGCATGCTCATCGAGCCAAAAGCAAATATGATAAAGGTTTGGGTTAGCATAAACAGCGAATCCAGGCCGATAATATTCGGAGTCAAGATTCTGTTATTCGTCAACGTTTGAAACACCAGCGTAGCGTATGCTATCGCTCCACCTGTCAGCGCAATGGCCAGCACTTTTTTCACTCTGCGCTGCAGGGCATAGTCCCAATTGCTCGGCAGATCGATAAACATAAAGGCTGCAATAGCTAGAACGGCCACTACGACAAGCATCGTTAGCTTAAGCTTCATTGGATCTCCTCCTCAATAGCAAATAGAGGAAGATCACACTTCCGAATACACCGACAGTCAATCCGATTGGAATTTCGTAAGGATATATAATCAGTCTGCCAAACACATCGCATACGAGCACGAAGGTTGCCCCGAGCACAGCAGTATGCGACAACGTTTTCTTCAGATTATCTCCCATGTACAGCGTGACAATGTTAGGAATAACTAAGCCTAGAAACGGAATCGTACCAATTGTAACGATGACAACTACGGATATCAGCGCTACAATAACAAGACCTATATTGACAACCAGCTTGTGGTTCAAGCCGAGATTGACTGCAAATTCTTCGCCCATGCCGGCAATCGTAAACTTATTCGCATATAAGAAAGCTACAACCAATAGCGGAATACTTAAGTACATTAGCTCATATCGCCCGCTTAGCACCAAGGAAAAGCTTCCCTGCAGCCAAGAAGAAATATTTTGAATCAAATCATTTTTATAAGCAAAAAAGGTCGTTGCAGCACTAATCACATTGCCGAACATCAGCCCGACCAGCGGAATAAATATGGCATCCTTAAACTTGATGCGGTCGAGGATTTTCATAAATACAAATGTGCCAACTAGCGCAAAAACAAAAGCGATAAGCATTTTTTCCATCGTCGATGCTGCGCCAAAAATCATCAACGCGACTAATATTCCAAGGCGAGCTGCATCATCTGTTCCTGCCGTAGTCGGCGAAACGAATTTATTGCGGCTCAGCTGCTGCATAATAAGTCCCGCGACGCTCATGCTTACCCCTGCAATGATAATACTTATCAGTCTAGGCAAGCGGCTGATCAGCATAATTTGCCACTGATCATCTGTCATATGCCATAACCCAAGCGGCGTTACGTTCTTCACCCCGATGAATAATGAAATAAACGACAGGATGACAAGAAATATAATCATATATCGAAGCTTCATCATAAACCTCACAATACCTTGTCGGTTACAAAGATAATCATTCTCATACAGAGGCAAAAAAAAATAGCCGCCATATTTATTTGATGTTTTCCATTATCCGTATCCATACCCGGATCCAATGATAATGATTATCACATATAAATAATAATGCACAATTATGTATGCTGTCAATGTAAATCGGCTTTTTGCTTATACTTCCTTTATATTTATTCATTATATGTGACAAGAACGTGAACAGACCTGTGATCGTACTAAGAATGTGGCAGAAGTTTTTTAAGCTTGGCCGAATATTCGTTCGTTAATGAAGGAACCGTTACAGTTTTAAAACTGCCGGTCAAGGCGGGCAACCGGTCGAAAAATGCAAAAAGAAAGGATAACTGTGAGCATGATTGGGTCTGAAAAAAGACTCACAGTAGCATCCGCCCAAACTTGATCACAGTATCCTTTTACCGTTGCTCGTTGACCTGACTATAACAGTTACATGTAAACATCCCGTCTTCTATACCGGACAGTACCCAAAGCAATCAATCCAGCTGTTAGAAGCAATGTTAGCAGTAGCGACGGAACATTCACCTCCTCGACAGGTATGCGCGGTGCATAGTGAAAGACGGAAAGCTTTCTGAACCACTCCGGCAAATTCAGTAGATTGCCCAAATAATCTATAAAGAAGGTAACAATTAAATAGCCCCATACCAGAATCTTCCATTGTGGAGCGGCGCCAATGATCAAAGCAGTCAGGCCAACAATAAAGAGAATCGCAGGTAAATAGGCAAATATCCCTTTTACATAGATGCCAAAAGCAATTGGCTCCGCCATAACGGCTGTTGATGCGGCATATAAGCCTGCAGCGGTCATGATGGAATAGAGAACAGCGCTCGCTGCGCTAATGCTCAAGGCCTGCACTAACAGCTTATAACGGGAAACAGGCCGAGCAAACAGCAGATCGAGCCTGCCTTTGGCTTCCTCTTTTAACAAACGAAACGGCACTTGAATCACAGGCACTGTAATAAGAATTGCCATAACGACCAGAATGACCGCCAGAAACTGCTCCGTCATGCTGTATCCTGCTGCTCCTTCAAGCATTTTCCTCATCATTTCATTTTGCTGAAAGAACGACTCCAAATCGCCAAAAATAGATCCATATGAAGCTCCAAGTATAAAAAAACCAATAGTCCAGCTGATGATCATCGTTCTTTGCCATCTGAATTGAAGCCCTATGCCTGTTTTGAGCAAAGCTGAAGCGCGTGCCGTTCCTTTTCGCCCTTTTAGGACGCCCGCTCCCAAATCTCGCTTATGATTTAGCCAAAATGCAGCTGCGCCTATAACACCCGCAATTGCTGCCGCAATAATGACCGGCTTCCATGTCGGCGAAACATACACATTCGTTTGATAGCTCCAAGCTAACGGAGACAGACTCGACCAGTCGGTATTTTCAATATCCGTCATGGCCCGAAATAAATAACTAATTCCCAAAATAGCGAAGCTAATGCCTACCGTGCTTCGATGAGAAGCGGCCGCCTGCGCGATTAAAGCAGTTATTGCTGCAAAGCAAAGCCCCACCGAGCCGAGCGAAGCACCAAACAAAAAATTATCGGCTATTGGCATGCCTTCAATATTTAATATAGATAGTCCTGCCCCTAGCAAAATTGCAAGTGAAAAATTGATTGCAAACAGTTCCAAGCAGGCTGAACCAAGCTGAGCTAGCCGTCCTGCCGAGCGCGATCGAATCAGCTCAAGTCTTCCCTCCTCTTCATCCTCCCGCGTATGTCTCGCCATCAATAAAATATTCATAATTGCTGCAAATATAGCCATAAACAGTATCATTTCATGGCCAAACATAGCACCGCTAGTATAGTTATCGATTCCTTCCGAGGGACCAATCATCGCGATCATTGCAGGATTTTTCAGAGCTTCCGCTATTGCCTGCCTCTCAACAGAAGTAGGAAACATCTGGGCTAGCGAGATTGCCACAGTCATTGACAAAACCGTAAAGCCTGCAAGCCAAAGCATTATGCCAATCCGATCACTCCGCATATGCAAATAAAAGAGCCGCACTGTCCCAGTAAACTTATGCATCTCCTGCACCTTCTTTTTGGTAGTGGCCCATAAATAACTCCTCAAGCGTCGGAGGCGTGCTTTCCAAATACGTAATCGTATACTTGCTCAAGTGCTGAAGAATTGGGTTTAAAGCTGATGCTTCAGCCTGGAACGAAATCCGGCATCCTTCCTGCTTCAGCTCGTAAATGCCCGGCAGCTGATCCATTTCCGCCGCTTCTTCATTCGTTTCCACCTTATAAAAATGGCGCGTTAAATGCCGCAGCTCCTGCAACGTACCTGTTTCAATTATTTCTCCCTCGCGAATAATCGCAACACGATCACAAAGCTTCTCCACTTCCGAAAGAATATGGCTGGAGAGCAGCACTGTTTTCCCAGCAGCCTTCAGCTCCAGGACTGACTCCTGAAATATCCTTTCCATTAATGGATCAAGCCCGGAGGTTGGCTCATCAAATATATATAAATCAGCATCTGAGGCTAAAGCCGCTACTAGCGCAACCTTCTGACGATTTCCCTTGGAATAGGTTTGGCATTTTTTGCGGGGATCGAGCTCAAACCGTTTAATATAGAAATCCCGCTGTTTATCATTTTTCTGGCTGCTCAAATTCATCAATAAATCAATCACTTCCCCGCCGGTTAAATTCGGCCATAAATAAACATCGCCTGGAACATAGGCTATTTTCTTATGAATTTCCACAGCCTCCGCCCAAGCGTCTTTATTAAAAATTTTCATTTGTCCGTCAGACGGCTTAAGCAATCCAAGCATAATCCGGATCATCGTAGATTTACCCGCGCCATTAGGCCCGATAAATCCTAATATCTCGCCTTCTTCTACCGTCATATTAATGTTTTTTAGAGCATGAACGGTTCCGAATCTTTTACTGATTTGTCTCGCTTCAACAAAACTCACGGCCTTCACCTCTCAGTTTTGAACTTTTAACTCAATTACAGTTCAAAATATACGCTGTTTATTAACAATTTGCAATAGTTTTGAACTTTTTTTATTAGTAAAATTCAAAAGTCATATGGTATGATAGGCTTGAGGTGACAGGATGAACGGTTTTGAAAAAAGAAAGCAGCAAAAAATGAATCAAATTTTGCAAGCAGCTACTCATTTATTCAGTACGAACGGCGTACAGCAAACTTCTGTGTCAAATATCGCCAAGGCTGCTCATGTTTCGCAGGTAACCATTTTTAATTATTTCGAGTCCAAGCAAAAGCTTATTGAGCAAGCCATTCAGCATTTTATGGATATAGAGCATAGTAAATTTCATGACATCGTCCACAGTAAAGAGCTGTCTTTTGCTGAAAAAACAGAAAAGCTCATTATTAATAAATCAACGTTAGCCATAACGATTTACCCAGATTTTTATGAAATCATCATGCAGGAATACGCCAAGCCCGACAGCTGGATCAGTCAATCCTTTTGGGAAAGGGGTATGGAGCTTTTTCACTTATTTTTCGAACAGGGCAAAAATGAAGGAATGATCGACCCAAGCCTATCCCACGAAACGATTTTCTTTTATATCGATATGATGACCTCCTATTTGCAAAAGGAAGAGGTTTATAAAACAATACTGCCTCATACAAAAGAGATTATGAATTTGTTTTTTTACGGGATTGCCGGCAAGCAGAATAAACAAGAAGAAAAGCTTTAGTAGGCTTGGTTAAACAAAAAGATCGCCCCCTGCCTGATTATCCAGACGCTTGGCGATCTTCTTCCTTTTTATATTATAAAATTACACCATCTTTGAATATAGCGATTTCTTTAAAGCCATTGCGCTCATTATGCGTTTGAACCTCGCCGGAGGCAAGGGCAATCAGCTGCTCCCACAGCTCATCAGTAAGCTCCTCCATCGTTTTTTCAGTCAGCAATCGTCCAGCGTTAAAATCAATCCAGTTCTTTTTACGCTCGGCCAAGCTGTTGTTCGTCGAAATTTTAACGGTTGGCACTGGTCCGCCGAACGGCGTGCCGCGACCTGTCGTAAAAAATACAACATGGGCACCGCTGGCTGAAAGCGCCGTAACCGAAACTAGATCATTGCCCGGCGCCTCAAGCAGGCTTAATCCGCGCTTCGTCACTCGCTCTCCGTAAGGAACGACATCGGATACGACCGCATGACCTCCTTTTTGCGTACAGCCTAATGACTTCTCCTCCAGCGTTGTAATACCGCCTGCAACGTTGCCCGGTGACGGATTTTCATAAATTTCCTGATCATGCTTAATGAAGTATTGCTTGAAATCATTAATCAAATGAACGATACTTTCAAAGATTTGCTCATTCTCCGCGCGATTCATCAGTATCGTCTCCGCTCCGAACATTTCCGGAACCTCAGTCAAAATGGCAGTGCCTCCTGCTGCAATCAGCCGGTCGGACACAGCCCCTACCAGTGGGTTAGCTGTAATTCCGGATAAGCCGTCAGAGCCGCCGCATTTTAAGCCCAGCTTAAGTCTGGATACCGGGACTGGCTCACGTTTGAACTGCTCAGCATACTCAACCAGCTGCTCCAGCAGCTCCATTGCCTCTTCTATTTCATCCGCAGCATCCTGCGATTTTAAAAACTTAATGCGCTGCTCGTCAAACTCGCCGATCGCTTTCCTAAACAGCTCAATTTGATTATTCTCACAGCCAAGCCCAATAACAAGCACGCCGGCAGCGTTAGGATGATGGGCAAGCGAAGCGAGCAGCTTCTGGGTATGCTTCAAATCATCTCCGAGCTGCGAGCAGCCGAATGGATGGGCAAAATGATATATGCCGTCTACACGATCACCGAATTCCATTGAGCCTCTGCGTGCAATAATTTCACACGTCTTATTAATGCAGCCTACCGTATTAATAATCCATATTTCATTGCGAATGCCAACCTCACCATTAGGCCGGACATAACCTTGGAAGGTCCGCTCTGCTGCCGCAAGCTCAGCTTGAAGGCTGCTCTGCGCTGCTTGCCCGGCTGACGCCGTTTTAACTGCTTCAACCGGCTCATAGGAGTAATCAAGAAAGCCTTTAAGGCCAGTGCCCATATTATGAGTATGAATCCAGCAGCCTGGCTGCAAGCTCTCCTTCGCCTTACCTATGGAATAGCCAAACTTTAGAATATCATCACCCTGTTGGACAGGTCTTGTTAAAATTTTATGGCCGGAAGGAATATCTTCCGTCACGGTTAACTGTCCTTCTTCGAGCTCAATCTTATCGCCCTTTGTGAATGGCTGAAGTGCAATAACAACATGATCCTTTTCATTTAACCTTACCCAGCTATTCATTTGCTGCACGCTCCATTTCTACAATCGCTTGCTCCAGCTCCGCCGTCAAAGCGGGACGAAGCTCTGCCACATTACAACCCCAAATATCCGAAGCAGCAAGCAGCAGAGCGATCGTTTCGCCAAGCGGCTGTTTGCTTCCGGCAGCTTCCCGCCATATTCCAGCTACCTTTGCAAGCATTGTCTCGTCGTCGCGAACTAGATAGGATTCTCCTTTAAGTGTCTTGCCAGCATATCCTTCGGCTGTTTGCTCCACCTTATAATATCTGAGCAGCCCGGCAAATCCCTTCAGCAAGCCTTGCGGTACTTTCTCCCCACGCTCAATATAGTAAAGAAGAGAAGGCAGCAATCTCGTAGTAAACTTGCTCAAGCTGTTCATTGCAATATCGGAAAGACGATGGCGAATAAACGGATTAAGAAATCTTTCATATACCTCGGCTGCGTATTTGCAAAGCTCCTCTTGCCCCATCGGCAGCGCCGGAATAATTTCACGCTCTACTGTTTCTTTTACAAATGCTCCAAGCTGTTCATGCTCTATCGTTTGGCGCACCTGCTCCATCCCATGCAATATCCCAATCGGTGTCATCAATGTGTGCGCTCCGTTAAGAATACGCACCTTGCGGGTTTGATAAGGCTTTAAATCCTCTACCCAGTGTACGTTCAGCCCAGCCTTTTGCAGCGGCAGCAGGCGCTCCAGATCGGCATCCGCTTCTATCGCCCACAAATGATAAGGCTCTGCAGTAGTAAGCTGACCGTCCTTATATCCCCATTCCTCGAACCATTTGAATGCCTGCTCATCATCCGGATAGCCCGTTACAATACGGTCAACAAGTGAGTTCAAAAACTGGTTATGTTCTAAGATCCATTTTTTAAAAGCATCTGGATAGCCCCAATCCTCGCTGTATTGCAGCACACACTCGCGAAGACGGTCGCCGTTGCGCTCCAGCAGCTCGCATGGCAAGCATACTAGCCCTTTGGAAGGATCGCCATTAAAAAAAGTATATCTTTCAAAAAGCAGCTTCGTTAATTTTCCCGGATAGGAATGTATCGGTTCGTTCTCCTTAAGCGCCTCCGGCTTGTAGACAAGTCCCGCTTCCGTTGTATTGGATACGACAACCTCCAGCGACTCGCTCTTCGCCAGCTCCAAAAATTTATTCCACTGCGAATAAGGATCGAACACCTCGCCGAACACAGAAATAATTTCCCTGCGCTCCACGTTGATTCCATTTTCCAAGCCGCGAATTACTAATGTATATACACCTTCCTGCGCAGCAAGAGCATCGATTTTGGGCTTGCCGCTTATTCTCGGCTGCGTAACTGCAATAGCGCCCTCATACAAGCCCTGCTGTCTGCAGGAATAAATCATCCAGTCAAAAAAACCTCGCAAAAAATTGCCTTCGCCAATCTGCAGCACTTTAATCGGGAGCTGTGCGGTCTGCTGATGCAGCTGCTTCTGCTGCTCGGTCCACTTTTCTATACGCCTATGAATAGTAGTATTCATCTGTTTACCCCCTCGGTTTAATACCTTCATTATATCGAAACAATAATGAGCCTATAAATACACTAATAAATCATATTTGTACTCTTTTTTGATGTTTGCTACACTATTTATGAAGAAATGGAGGGATAGCGATGAATCCATACCGCAGGCGCTTCGACAATCAATCCGTATTTCCATTTGAATTTGTTTATAAGGATACAAAAAGCGCGCAAAATGAGCTGCCTAATCATTTGCACGACTGGTATGAAATTGCTTTTATATATAGCGGCAGTGGAACTTTCTTTATTGACCAGGCTTACTACGATGCTGAGCCAGGCGATTTGTTTCTGATTCCGGCCAATACGATTCACCGTTCTTTTCCGCAGCAAAACAATCCCAAAACAGCAACTGCGATGTTCTTCAACGCATCATTTGCGTACAGTGCTCCGTTAGGTGATTCCTATACGTATTTGCGCTGCTTCGAGCTTGCCAAGCGGGAGCGAGCCTATCGTCATAAGCTTCAGGCGGAAGCCCAGACTAGTTTGATCGCAGCGCTAGATCGCATTCAAGCAGAGCTGACGCTGCAGCAGGTCGGTTACCGGCAGGCAGTCCAACTGGAGGTGCATCGCATGCTGCTGGAATTCAGCCGGCTCGACAGCCTTGCCGGCCATCATGCTGCAGGCAGAAGCTCGGAAGAGATGCCGGATTGGCTGGAAAGCTCGTTCAGCTATATTAACGAGCATCTGGAGCAGGCGGAATACTTGCGGCTTATCGAGCTTGCCAAGCGCGCCAACGTATCCGTTGCCCATTATTCAAGATCATTCAAGCGATTTACCGGTATGAATGTAACGGAGTTTGTCACTACGAAGCGAATCATTCGAGCGAAGGAGCTGCTGCGCGAAAAAAACAGCAATGTGGCCGACATAGCGCTGGCTTGCGGCTTCGAGAGCATTCCACATTTTCATCGGACATTCAAGAAGCTGACCGGCACAACGCCGGCTGGCTATAAATATAACGAATGAAGGACACACGCAAATGACCTCATCCGCCGTTGCCGGGTTTGAGGTCATTCTTATTTCTCAGCTATATAAAATTAGTAAATCGTGCGGCCTTGCTCATCGGCAATGCCTGACTTGCGGAAGAAGTACGTGTTGACGACGTCTCTCCAATGCTTGGCGCTCTCCAGCTGGATTTCCGCTCTGCCCAGCACATGCTCGTAACGATCCTTATCGATCACACCCTCGAGCTTTTTCCAATTGTTTATTTGCTCTTCAACCTGCTCTACCCCTAAGAAGTGTGTATCGTAAATATGCTGGATTACTGTTTTACCAGAATGCAGCTTATGCGTATACGGCACATGATGGAAAAATAGCAGCAAATCATCTGGACAAGCAGATACATCCTCATAGATCTCGGCATGCTGCTGTGCATACTGCGCCGCATAGCCTGTCCCTGTAGCTTCCGTACGATCTACGCCAATCCCGTCACGATCGGCAAAATGATACGTGCCCCACTTAGAATATTCATAGCCATCTATATCAGGGCCATAGTGGTAATGCGGAGTAACCATCCAGCCCACACCAAGCGGAGAGGTATAGTTCTCATAGGTTCTCCATGATCCCATCAGCCAGCCCACAATAATGTCAACTGCTTGCTCTTCTGGGCCGAACGTTTGATAGGTCCACTCCTTGGCAATTCTCTCGGCCGACAGCTCCGGATTCCAGAGCAGACGGCCATAGCCGTATAAATTAGCTTGCGCCAAATGATGTCCTGTCCAGTTATCGTCATTACCGATGCTTGTAACTGCTGCTATGCCCGAATGTGTGTAGGCGTACACTTGACCAGCTGCGATTTTTTTAATCGTAGTTCCTTCACCCTGCAAATACGTGTCATATTCAAGGGCTTCCTTCCATTGGGGTATCAGATAGCATACATGCCGCTGCTGCCCTGTGTATTCCTGCGTAATTTGAAATTCCATCATTTGATTCGTCTTTTCCATTGCTCCGAATAATGGAGATACCGGCTCTCTAACTTGAAAGTCCATTGGACCGTTTTTTATTTGCAAAATAACATTGCTTCTAAACTCGCCGTCCAGCGGCTTGAAATGATCATATGCCGCCCGCGCGCGATCCGTCGAGCGATCCCGCCAATCCTGATGGCAGTTATAAACGAAGCAGCGCCATAAAACGATGCCGCCATAAGGCGCCAGTGCATCTGCCAGCATATTAGCACCATCCGCATGATCCCTGCCGTATGTAAACGGACCAGGACGGTTTTCGGAATCAGCTTTTACAAGGAACCCGCCGAAATCTGGAATGTAGCTGTATACCTCCGCTGCTCTATCCTTCCACCATTGCTGCACCTGCTCATCAAGAGGATCGGCTGTCTCAAGCTCGCCCAGCTCGTAAGGTCCCGCGAAGTTAATACTTAAAAACAGCTTGATGCCATAGCCGCGGAAAACAGCGGCGATCTTGGCCACATCAGGCAAATAGTGCGCGGTGATCAGCTTTGTCTCCTGCAAAAATACGTTGACATTATTAATAACAATGCTGTTAATGCCGATGGATGCCATCATGCGGGCATAGTCTTTAATGCGCGGAGAGTTTGCCAAAATTTGATATTGGTCATAAAAAATAGATCGTCCTGAATAACCTCGCTCGATCGAGCCGTCCATATTGTCCCAATGATTGATCATACGCAATTGGAAGTATGGCTTTTCAGCTATTGCAATTGGCTGATTAATCTCTCCGGCCTGCAATAATCGAAGAAAGTGAAATACGCCATACAGCAGACCGCGGTCCGACAAGCCAGCGATAACAATGGTATTATTCTCTACCGATTCACGAATAAAAAAGGCTTCCTCCCCCATTGCAGCCAGCTCGGCAGTCACAAACAATTGCTCATATTGAGCCAATTGCCCAACGACGCCTACAACTATTGCAGCATGGTTGCCAGCCTTCTCCATAACAGCTGGCGCTTTGCCAGTAAGTCCGGCAATCCCTTGTGTCAGCTCTTCCTTGGCCGTTTGTGCAACAGCGGTTTGCTCCCCTACAACGACAATTTGCTTCAAATAAGGAGCCATCGCCTCCGTTTGCTTTCCTTGATCATAGCTCAACCATGCTTGATAGCCTTTACTATTCATGTAACTTTTCCTCCTATTTCATTCATGCGCTAGCATTGTCCTTCTTTCGTAAGCTTAAAAGCTGCATGATGTATATACGAAACGATTCCCCTTCCATACTACCACACTTGTATGGTAGTATGGAAGGGTGAACAATTGAACCGTCAGAGGTGAATATATGTATTTGGGTGAACGTCAACAATCGCTCTCGACTAGAGAAATGGTTTATAGAAAGCTGCGCGAGCAGATTATTACAATGGAGCTGGCTCCCGGCACTCCGCTATCCGAAAATGAAACTTCGACCTTATTCGAAGTTAGCCGAACACCTGTCAGAGAAAGCTTTATGCGCCTTGCGCAGGAGGGGCTTGTTCAAGTATTGCCGCAGCGCGGCACCTTCGTCTCCTTGATCGATACCGACTTGGTCGAGGAAGCTCGTTTTATGAGGGAGCAGCTGGAAGGCGCTGTTATTCAGCTGGCATGCCAGCAATTTGATCAGCAGGCGCTGCTTCAATTAGAAATGAATTTAAAACAGCAGCAGCATATTATCGAACAATCCGATCATAAAGGAATGTTCGAGCTGGATCAGCAATTTCACGGCATCTTGTTCGAGGGCTGCAACAAGCTCAATACTTGGAATGCCATGCAGCAGCTGACTGTGCATCTGAATCGCAGCAGAAGATTAATGCTGGCGAGCGACCGCAATTGGCAGCATCTGTACGAGCAGCATCGCCAAATGTACAATGCTATCGTTGCGAAAGACGCCGAGCTCGGCAAGAAAATTATGGATCAGCATATTAACTTAAGCGTTCATGACCAAAAGCTGTTGAAGGAGAAATATCCTACTTACTTTAAATAACGTGATCTTTTCATAACGTACCGCAAAAATACAAAATAATTCATGTGCAAGTTTTGATAAAGTGGATTAATTACAATGCTGCTCCATTTAAAGGAGAGGGAGAGGGAGAGGGTTAAGCATGAAAATGACATTTCGTTGGTTCGGTGAAGGCAATGATCCTGTTCCGCTAGAATATATCAGGCATATTCCTGGCACAGATGGCATCGTATGGGCGCTGCATGATATTCCTGCGGGCGAAGTGTGGCCTATTGAAAAAATTCAGGCCGTTAAAGCTCAGGCAGATGCAGCCGGACTTCACACTGACGTTGTTGAAAGCGTTAATGTGCATGAGGATATTAAGCTAGGACTGCCTGCGCGGGACCAGTATATTGCGAACTATAAAGAAACGATTAAAAACCTTGCCACAATAGGAGTCAAAGTCATTTGCTACAACTTTATGCCAGTATTCGATTGGCTGCGTACAGATTTGTTCAAGGAGTTGGAGGACGGCTCAACAGCATTATTCTATGAAAGCAGTCGAATAGACAATATCGACCCTTTTGTGCTGGTGGAACAAATTAATGCCGATCGTTCTATGACAATGCCGGGCTGGGAGCCTGAACGCCTGCAGCATCTTGCGAAGCTTTTTGAAGCTTATCGCGAGGTTACTCCAGAAAAACTATGGGATAATTTAAAATACTTCCTTGATGAAATCGTCCCGGTTGCAGCCGAGCACGGAATGGCGATGGCCATTCATCCAGATGACCCGCCTTGGCCGATCTTCGGCTTGCCGCGCATTATCAATACACAGGAATCGCTGCGCCGCCTTGTCAGCCTGCATGATCATCCCGCCAACGGCATTACGCTATGCTCCGGGTCACTAGGCGCTAATCCTGCCAATGATATCGTGGCTATGATTCATGAATTCAAGGATCGCATTCATTTCGCTCATATACGCAATGTTCGGGTGTACGACAACGGCGACTTCATCGAAACGTCGCATCGCACACAGGATGGGACAGTCGACATTGCAGGCATCATGAAAGCTTACTATGATATTGGCTTTACCGGCTATGCGCGCCCTGACCATGGACGCCATATTTGGGGCGAAAAGTGCAGGCCTGGATACGGCTTGTACGACCGCGGACTAGGCATTATGCATCTTTGGGGATTATGGGACGCTTATCACTATGCGGATACGAAGAAAGGAGAGTAATGAACGATGACTGCTAAACAACAACCTGTACATGAATCCCTGCAAGGAAAAGTGGCTGTCGTTACCGGCGGCTCTGGCGTGCTGTGCCGTGTCATGGCATTGGAGCTTGCCAGACAAGGGGCGAAGCTTGCCATTCTGGGCCGTACGCCTTCCAAAACAGAAGCCGTTGCTGAAGAAATTCGCGCAGCAGGAGGCACCGCCATTGCCGTGCCTTGCGATGTTACCAGCGCAGATAGCGTGAAAGCGGCTGCCAAGCTGGTACAAGAGCAGCTTGGCGCATGTGATATTCTTATTAACGGCGCAGGCGGCAATCATCCAAGCGCTAATACAACAAATGAAATTTATAGGCCGGAAGATACAGGCAAAAACAATATAACGACCTTTTTCAATTTAAGCATTGATGGCTTCCGCCAGGTGCTCGATTTGAACTTTATCGGCACTTTGATTCCTTCGCAAATTTTTGCGGAGCAAATGCTGGATCGCCAGAGCCCGGTCATTATTAATATTTCATCCATGAGCGCTCCTTCTCCTATGACCAAGGTGCCGGCTTACAGCGCAGCCAAGGCCGCGATCAACAACTTTACGCAATGGCTGGCCGTTCACATGGCCGAATCAGGCATTCGCGTCAACGCCATCGCTCCCGGCTTCTTCCTGACAGAACAAAATCATAAGCTGCTAGTTAACGAAGACGGCTCGCTTACCGAACGTTCAGGCAAAATCATCTCTCATACACCGATGAGACGCTTCGGCAAGCCTGAAGATTTACTTGGCGCCTTGCTATGGCTCGTAGATGATACCGCTTCAGGCTTCGTAACCGGAACGACCATCCCTGTCGATGGCGGCTTCATGGCCTACTCAGGCGTGTAAATCAAGCAATTTAAAGGGATTCTGCTGCGGTCAAGTTTGAGCGGAGGGCTGCTGTTGTCCGCAATGAGCGAAATGGTCACATATTCCGTTATTTGCCTTAAAACTGCCATTTTTTTATTTTCGCGGACACCCATTCCGCTATACAGTTCTAAACAGGGCTTTTTCTGCGATTTATTGTCCAATAACGGAACGTCTGTCACTTTGCTGCCTCAAAACTGCGATTTTAGACGCAATAGCGGAACGTCTGACCAGCTAGGAAGATTACTGATTCATTGGGGATGAAGCAACATCGAAAGGGCTGCGATCAAGTTTGGGTGGAGGGCTGCTGCTGTACGCCAAATTTTGGGTATATATCAAACTTAAAATGACCTTCATAGGAAGACTCTCCCACTTCTCCATCCTCACAAGCGTACAACAAAGCCCCATTCCTGTCGGAACGGGGCTTTTAAGCTTTTAAAACTTCACAGCATCGAGCGGCGCCAATCCCAATAACAACACGCTCCCTGATGCTTATTATCTACACTGCGTTAAACGACCTTCATAATGATTTCCTCATACTGCTCATTAAAGCTGATATGCAGGTCCTTATCCTCTACATACCATACATTGTCTTCCTCCAGGAAGAACTGTATGCCTTCCACATTCGCCACCATCCCTGGACTGCGTGGCTCTTCCTTTGCAATCCCGAGCGATAAGCCGGGATGTACGCTGCCGCACCCTCCTAGTCGGACAAAGATGCGTAAGCTGTCACCTTCACTTAGATCCATTTCCTGCTTATACCATCTTGCAGCTTGCTGTTCTACGATCAGCTTCATCACTTATCACTTCCTCAAAGGGTACTTTAGTCTATTTTAGCCTATTTATGCCCTTTGGTCACCAATTATGATTAATGATCGACAGCCGTACTTGATTTTAAATAATAGGAAGCCGCAAATAATGCTGCAGCAATAACCGCTACAGTAGAAGCAAGCGACCAAAAAACCATCATCGGCGCCGCTATGCTGTCCATTACCGTCTGATAAGCATACCCGCTTAAAGCGCCCGGGCTCCACTTCATATATTTGGGCAGCAGCGAGGCTGACAGTGAAAGAACAAGAATGACACCAATAGCAGAAAAAGCTGCGCCTGCGCCGCTTCTAAGCAGCGTACTGAACAATATGGTTAAAGTGACAATAAGCGTAAGCCAAGTCCCATAAACAAGATAACTATTTAAGAATAACACGAGCTTTACTTCACCAAATAAAACGATTGTATAATAATAGGCTGCTCCATACCCTAACAACAGCGCAACCCATGCCAAAATCGTATTGGCTGCCCATTTGGATGAAATAAAGAACCAGGCGGGGATTGGCTTAACCAATATTAAAGAAGCAATGCCGCTATTGCGCTCAGCGGAAACAGCACCCATTCCGACCAGCGCAATGACCAGCACGCCAATCGTGCCGTATTGCTGTAAAGTAGAAGCCAGCACTTCAACCGCACTTGGCATAGGAATATCGATTACTGTGCCAGTCGGCAAATTGCCCGTCTTCTCTAATATAAGAGGCATATAATAGGTTGATAATGGCTGCATAATGCCAAGCACCATAAATACCAGCGGTACCCACACAAGCTTAAAGCTGCGAACCTGCTCCAGCAATTCCTTTTGCAGCATAGCCGTCCAGCGAGCAAGCCCTTTTGTTCTGTTCAATTGCACCGTGCTCATCGCTCGCTCACCACCCTCATAAATAATTGCTCAAGCGATGAATGGCCGACTTCAAGCTTGCTGATTTTCAGCTGATTGCGGGTTAAGTGCTCCATAAGCCATTGCCTTCCCTCGTCAAGCTGCTGTGCAGTAAACAAAATTAACCGCTCCTGCTTTTCAATATTATCAAACAAAGGTTTTCCTGAAACAGAGCTTACAGCAGCTTCGGCAGCGCGAAGCCATGATTCAAGCTTCTGCTTGCCTTCAGAGCCTTCTCCCTCCAGACGCACCTCTATAATCGGCTGGCGGTGCTGCTGCTGGACTTGCTGCAGCGAGCCCGAAAGTGCCACCTCGCCCTCACGAATTATTATAATATCATCGCAAAGCTCCTCCGCATCATGAAGTACATGCGTGGAGAACAATATCGTCATTTCACTTTTTAGCTCCTGCAGCAAAGACAGCACCTCGCGCCTGCCGATTGGGTCAAGCGCTGAGACAGGCTCATCCATAACGAGCAGCCTCGGCTCATGCACAAGCGCCTGAGCAAGACCAAGCCGCTGCCGCATGCCTCCTGAGTATCCGCCGATTTTTCGTTTTGCCGCCTGCTCCAGCCCCACTCTTTTCAGCAGCAGCCCAGCCTTCTTCTTCGCCTCTGCCGTCGAAAGCCCGCATAGCCTGCCAGCGTACACAACATACTCCATTCCGTTCATCCAATTGTAGAAGCTCGGCATTTGCGGCAAATATCCGATCAGCTGGCGGTAATCCTCAGGTCTAGTAGCGGTAACCTGTTTGCCTTCACGATATGCAATTGAGCCTCCGCTAGGCTCCAGCAGCCCCGTCAGCATTCGCAAAGTAGTCGTTTTTCCGGCCCCGTTTGGACCTAGCAGCGCTGTACAGCGTCCTTTTTCAATCGAAAAGTTGATTCCTTTGACTGCTTGAAAGCTTCCAAACGCCTTCGTCAAACCTGTAACCTCAAGCATCGTTTAACCTCCATTTTTCCTGCCGAAAATAAAAAATATAATTGATCCGATTAAATTGCCACATATAATAATCAGCACCCATACCCATTTCGGGCCATTCGTCGCTTCACTGCGGACGCATACCACCAATGCGCTAATCATTAGAATAAGCTGAAGAACAATAAGCGGAAGTATAAGCGGCAGCCAAGCTGAAATATTCAGATCATTAATACTTTCCATTGCCATTTCTCCTCCTGAACCATTCTTTACGTACAACAATCCAATAAACGATTAAAGGAATAGGCGACTGAATAAGCCCCCACAATCCCCAAAACCAATAATTGCTGCCATGCTTGCGAGCATCAATAAACAGCCAGGTCGATTGCGTAATCAGCACTGCGGCTACACATAACCAAAACCATATTGAATTAGCTAGTTCTTGTTCCATCTCGCCTGTTTCCTCTCTGTAAAAACACGGCCTGAGCGTACTGCCATAATTACCGCACCCGTTATGCCGGCTGCAGCTGCTGCTATTTGTATGCCAATAAACCAGACGGTATGTTCACCCAGCATCCACAGCATCATGCTAAGCAGCGGCAGAGCCGCCAGCCAAAATTTAAAAAGATCACGCTTTTGCCTTTTCGCTATTTCGCTTTTGCTGCTCGCTACAAATTGCTCAAATGCTTGAAGCTCTGGCACTTTAATCGTGTGAGCTTCCTCAAACCGTTTGAATTGCTCCACCAGCTGCTCTGTAATTTCCTGCTCCGATGAATCGGCATCCGCTGTCCTATTTTTATGAAAATGCAGCATTTCTTCTTCCTTTGGACTGATGTCCTTGGATTGGCTATCCAACGTTTTTTGCTGCTTTTCAGTTCGATTTACTCGATTGTTCATCCATAGTCAGCTCCTTCCTTAACTGAGAAATGCCATAGTGTATTCGCGATTTGACTGTGCCTTCAGGAATATCCAATATTGCTGCTATTTCCTGCTGCGTGTACTGATAATAGTATTTGAGCAGCACCGGCATTCTGACATGCTCAGGCAACAAGCAAGCAGCCTCTAAAACATCAGGCCAATCCTGCATAGCACGCAAGGTGTCGTAACGAATCGCATGATACATTTTCTCTTCCTTCAGCCACTGTTGCTCCCTGGCCTCCTTGCGGGCCCGATCTATCATCAGCCGGGAGGCAATCGTAATCAGCCAAGTGGAGAACTTTGCGCTGCCGTTGAAAAAAGCAAGTTTTTCAATTGCTTTTACAACCGTATCCTGCGCAATATCCTCTGCCCTGTTTTTATCCATCGTAATTTTCAGTGCATAATGATAAAGAAAGCTATAGTTTTGCCGCAATAGCTCGGCGAGAGAGGCGCTATTGCCTTTCTTCGCTTGTTTGACAAGCGACTCTTCATTCTCCGCTTGTTTGACAAACATTTCCTCTTGCATGGGGCAGGCCTGCTCCCTTCTTAAGTAGCTCTTATCAGTAAGACGAATAAGTTCGCCGTTTCGTTCAAACGTATTAATAAAATTATAAAATAATCTGAATTTCAAATAATTTAACTTTCGCCGCTTATATTTGGCAGGTTAGTCTTGATGTAACTGGTAAGATTGGCAATCTGTTACTGTTAATGCGATCGCCGATTCGAACTTACTGCATCGCAGACCAAGCAATGATGAACCTCTAAGGGTTGCCACAAACGCTATTCGTGCAAAAATGACAGCTTGAATTTTTTAACGGTTGCTATTGCGCTTAATTTCCCAAAAAGCACTGATTTTGCTCAAGAAATGGTACAATAGCGCTCGTAGCAACCGTTAAATGCTCAAATGAGCTAAAATAATCGAAATAGCATCATTGGCAACCGTTAGGGCAACTTTGGCAGTTATTGATGCCGATTTTCGCTCTGGTCGAGTAGACGTGAGCCTCACGGCTCACGCCCCTCTTAGATCCTTACGTGCCCAATTAAGGCATACGGCTCCCATATCATCATTTGCAAGGTTGCAATGATCAGCTATAGATATTCACATAAATTTTGGGTTCGGGTAAAGGATTACGTTTTAGAAAGAGATTAAATTTGTCATGTGACTCGATCGACACCTGTTGCTTTGTGACCATCTAATTCCCTATGGCATTTCGTCAGCAGTTCCTCATTCAAGAGGTGATATAGCAATGTGAATTTCTCTTTTGGCTTTTCTTCTGCAATCTCTGCTATTCTTGATAGTTTTGTTTGCACTTTTGTACCTACCCCTGTGTGTAGAAAATGTGCCCATAACAAGATCGATGATATGTCACCGCCTTCCCTTCGCCGACATTACTCGGTTTCATCGGTAGTACGCAGTGATCCGACTCCCTGTCCATCATTTGACATTCTCCCTTGTGATCGGTTGTTTGTCATACTCCCTTGTGGGAGAACGGACAGGCTCTCCCAAGTTGCTGTGAAGTCATTGTATAGCATGCCTGGCTCTTCAACCCCGGGAGAGCTCATTCATCCTTACCTTTAACGCCTGAATGAGTGTTGTCTTCCGTACTTTCGAAAACGTCGACCTCTCCGCTTTACTCTTTTCGAGGCTCAATCACTTTCAGGCCTACTACCTAACTGTCTACGCTTAACGTCTGAAATTACTTCCAACCGTCCAAGACTCGCTATTGGTGACTTGTTTTTAGCCTTTCCAAGCAGGATTTCCACCCGCTAAACTTCACAACCTGGGCTTGGTCGCACCGAAAATTGAGTTATAACTTAACAAAACTCCCCTAATCGTAGCTATGTACAATCAGGGGAGTTTCTATTAATGCTGCGCCGGATTGGATCTGCTGTACCAGCGCCAAATCGGCTGAACATGCTGCTCGTCCATACATTTTACATGGTAGGCAAATGAGCTGCCCATTGCATTGGCAGATAAAGAAATAAGCTTTTTGCGTCTTTGTCCGGCTGTTCCAATCGTTTTCATCGCCATAATTTGCGGTCTGCGTATACTGCAGGTCACCCTGTTAATTACCCTCCAGCGAAACGTCAGCTGGCCCTCCTCAAGCAATAAGCCTGCCGATTTATGGCATGCCAGCCTCCAAATATATACAATAGGCAGCAGCAGCAAGGACCAGGCTCCATACCATTTAAACACGGCAATCATCCCAATATTGACGGCCAAAGTGAATATAAGCGGAACGCGAATATAATTAATTAAAGCTCGGCGAGGCGCTTTTAACAGGCTTTCCCCTGCTGGCATAGACAGCTGCGGAACAAACTGCTTCAGCATAAGCGCTACCTTGGAACGGTGAATATAAGGATGCAGCGTCAACTGCTCTTGCTTATCCGTACTCACAATTTGCAGCTGCAGCTCACAAAAGCCGAATGGCTGCCTCAGCAGGCTTTCCTTCATAATGACAGCCTGAACCTTTTTCGGATTGATAAGAAACGTTTTTTTCTCCAAAAGGCCGTAAGATATATACAGCTGACCAGCTTGTTTATTTATCGTAAAGCCGCTGTATTTCAGTACATAAAGTGCGATGGACAAAAGCCATACTGCTACTAGCAGCAATAAAATGATCGTTGTAATTACGATCACCCCGTATCGAAATACGCCGGCGCCGGAAGATTCCAATACTTCATCGACGGACTCCGCAGGCAACATCAGCTCAATTACATTGTTGGCAAAGGAATAAATACCTGCAATGAAAGCAAGCGCCAGCCCAAAATTCAAAGATGAAGCCGCTGCTTGCATAAGCTGCACAGGGGTAAGCTTCACGCTAGCATCATCACTGTGTGCAGACGAGACAATGTTGGAAGAAAAATCTGTCCCGGAAACTGACTGTTTCTCCTTTGTTTCTTCTGCATAGGTATCCATTTCTACAACAGGCACATTCACGTCCTGATGCTCGACATAACGTCGTTCTGGCGCTTCGTTCATTAGCAGCTCGTCATCGCTTCGCTCATTAACATGACCTGCTTCGAGCTCCTGCTTTTTCTGCATCGACTGTTTTCGGGAGCGCAGCATAGCGGAAATATCATTTGCCGCCCGCAGCGATAATGCCGGCAAGGAGCCGTCGCCCTTCTTGCCTCCGCCCGGTGTTTCAATCGCAACCTGCGCTAGTCCAAGAAGGCGATGAATCAGCTTTTGCTGCACATTGACAGAGTGAATGCGCGAATAATAGATCGTCTTCTCATCTCGAAAGAAAATTCCTTTTCGAATGATAATGCGGTCTTCCTGCAGCCAGTAACCGAACCGCTTCCATTCCATATAGCTCATCGCGAGAGCAAAGACAACCAGCACTGCGCCAATCGCAATCGTCAAAGGTGACAGCTTCAGCCACTTCGTATCTCGAATGATCAGTAAAATAATAAGCGGCAAAAAAGATTGAATGATTTGAAAAATGATATAAATGATATAAAGCGGATGCAGCATATGTCTTTGCTCTGAACCGCTGCCAACGTTAGCAGTATCGTTCCGATTGTTGTTCAGCATACTATTCCTCCTGCTCCTCAACCCTTGCGAGTATGCCGATTCTTCGCTTCAGCGCTTCCGCCTCCTGCAGCTTAAGGCCGCTTATTTTATGCGTGGTCGCAGCTGTTACGACCTCCACACTAGCCAGGCTGTACTTACGCATTAAAGGGCCGCTTTCAAGCTCAACATGCTGCACCTTGACCATCGGAACAAGCACATTGCTAATGAAGATTATGCCTGATTTAATTTCAAGCTCTTCTTCGAAAAGCTCATAGCGGAATACTTTTTTCTTAATGGCAGGAGCGATCCACCCAAATACTGCTACCGACAATACTAAAACGGCTACAGCGATCCATACCGGAACCATCGTCCAGTCCTTCAGCTGAGCAACTATCGCATATGCGATAATGGCTATTAAAAATAAACCATTGCTAATAAATTGTGAAATACGATACACCTTGAAATAATCAGGGTGCAGCTGTTTAGTAAGCTCTCGAAGCATTCTAATTCTCCTCCAATAAAATCCTCCCTTCTATTACAGCAATATTTGTTTATCAAGTCAAATGATTTAGCAGGGTCAGCTCTGCCGTTCCTTTAATTTGCCATATGATTGGCTCCATAAGCTGGAATGCACGCGGATATTGAATTTCTACAATCATTACGACTCCCGGACGATAAAGCTGCACACTGTAATCATACGCTGCATTCCGATAATAATAAGGAAAACTGTAATGATCATTGATTACTTCAAATACTAACACTTTAGCCTGATGGCGCAGAAAGGAATGCTGCAGCGGCATTCCGCTCCGATCAAGCTGCAAATTTGTCTGCAAATACAGCCAGGCAGCTTCCTCAGCCTGCTCTTCATCGATACGCAATATTCCTTTGCCGAGCGCCTCCATATTAAGCTGCTGCGCAGCGGCATGCGCGGATCGATTGATAGCCTGCTTCGCCAAAAACAAAGTTTTCATCGACATTTCCTGCTCGACCTGCAGCATATGCACGGTCAGCCAAACGGTCAGCATCGTCAAAATAAGTACAAGCTTATACAAGTCTATCACCACCAATCCGCGCTTATTATTTTCTTTGAGAAGTGCCTTATAAACCGGCACTTTGAATTCGCCGCTTAATA
This sequence comes from Paenibacillus sp. GXUN7292, assembly GCF_050864975.1. Classification (NCBI taxonomy): domain Bacteria; kingdom Bacillati; phylum Bacillota; class Bacilli; order Caryophanales; family Paenibacillaceae; genus Paenibacillus; species Paenibacillus sp. GXUN7292. The sequence goes on from NZ_JBOZWO010000043.1 coordinate 25,512, forward strand.
AGGCACATACTCGCTCATTTTCATGCCAAAAGCTTTCATTCTTTCATCCGCAGCTATCGGCTCGATCCCAATCAGCCGGTCAATCATAAATAGCTGCTCGTAAGGATAGCTAATTGTTAATGAAATGCCAGCGCCTCTAGGGACAGGCCTTGCCGCATTATTCGGATCTGCCCCTGTAGTCGAACTGAACTCGTACTGAAGCAAGTCCGGCTGCAGGCCGAATTGAGCTAGCCTCATTTGCGACTGCTGTTTCATAGCAGCACTGATATAGCCATAGGCGCCGCTTGCCCCAACCTCCAGCAAATAATCAACCTCCTGCTGCAGCACCGCCTGCCTGACGATTACAATATGCTTATAAATAGGCGAGAACATAAGCCAGCAAAGCATCGCTGAAAATAAGATGAACACCAGCAGCTGCTTCATGGGCTGAGCTGCCGAATATGCTGGGACATGGCTCCTCCTGAACGATTGACCTGCGTATTCATGCCATTCTCCCCGCCAGCAACTCCTTCATAAATGAGTATTGCCGTAATAATAAGCAGCAGTGTAATTAATAAAGACCTCATCTCTGCAACACCACCTCAATATTATGGAAGCATCTGGCTAATACGAGTATTGGCTGCATTGCCTTGAGATTCAATTTGGCTTCTTGTGCCTGTCGTATCTTTGGCAATAATAGAATTGAACAAAACTACAACGACCACCAGCAGCATTACTGTAATTAAAATATTGCGCATACTCTCACCCCCTTATTAATTTACTGCAATGTCATAAAAAGCTTCTGTCCTTCTCTTACCCACGGATATATAAATACTTGAAAGGTATACAATATCGGAATGCCTGCGAGAACAAACAATAAATAGGAGGTTGATTCCTTTTTGCTCTCCTTGGCAAGCTCCAGCTTGTCCTTATAATCTGATATTCTTTGCTTCAGCAGCTCGTAGTAATGGCTGCTTTCGTGCTGCCTGAGCGCATCGATCGTCTCAATAAAGCTCATTCCTTCGTCAGTGCCGAGACGTTCCTTCAGCCTCTGCAAAGCGAGCCGCGGATGATGATACCAATCTGCAAGCATCTGCTCCAGATCAGCTCGAATCATTTTTGTAAATGGAACGGTCCGCGTCAACTTTGCATGGATATGCAGCTGGGAATCGGATAAATAAAGCAATTGATTGCTGACGATATATATTTCTTTCGTTATTTGGAGCGTTCGCACTTTGCGAATGGAGCGCAGCCAGCTTTGATCGAACATTAAAAACAATAATGCTGCTGCAGCCATTGCCAATATTATGCTCGGGGGCATCGACGCTGGCATTGCTATATGCAGCTTAAGCATGACAAGCATCACAGCTATCGTTAAGGCCGCCATGATAACTGCAATACGCTTCCCAACAAAATACCAAGCAGCATCCGCTGAAAATCCGCATCCCTTTAACAAAAGCTCCCGCTCAGAAAAACTTTGCTGATCGCGGCTAATCCGCAGTAATTTCAGCAGCTTCTTCGGAGCTTCATGTTTTTTCCAGATCAGCAGACTTAAATGAGTCCAGCGATTTTTCCTTTTCGGTACAGCAATGCGCAAAATAATAAAAAGAGCGAGCGCTATTATGATAAATTGCAGCATCCATGAGCTGAAATAAACAAGTGAGTCCATCCATAGATACATCACATACCTCCTATAGTTTTTTGCGGGAAAGCCATAAGCCCATTAAGAAGGACAAGACAATCAGTATGAGCGCGTTAAGCAGCATATCTCTGCCTTCCGGATCGACTAAATAATAGTAGTAAGCATTGGCGCTGTTGTACCTAATATTGATGCCGACAAAGACAGCTAAAAAAAGAAGCGGTGAAAAATTAGCGATCCGGATTTCAAGCAAGCGGTTGCGTTCCTGCTCATTCGAGCGCCTCGCTTTACGCATATCAGCAAGCAGCTCGCGCAAGGAATCGGATATTTGCACACCTTCTGTCAAAGCGACGCGCAAAATTTCTGCGAAATGATCCGCCCAAACATGGCCAAGCGCCGATGAGAAAATAGATAAGCTTTCCTGGTCATCCTCACGAATTGATAAATTGCGGTACAGCTGTTCAAATACAGCCTGCATCGGACCCAGCAGCCGCTTCTCGTCAATCGCTCTTTGAAGCGCGATTTTTACCTGCCGCTCTCCTGTTACGAGATAGCATTGATAAAACAGCTCAATCGCCGGCAAAAAGTCCAGCTGCGCCTGCATCCTGCGATGCACAAGCCAGGCTTGCAGCATCATGTATGGCAAACTGCTGAGCGCTGCGCCGAACAATAGCGTTCCTTTCAGCGTTTGAAAAAAATAGCCTCCGAAAGCTATTCCTCCCAGCAGCAAAAAAAGGCTAAGCAGCAGCACGGATGCTGCAGATAAGCGCAGCTGCAGCGTTTCCAGCAATAGCGTCAAATGCCGCTCGATGACACGAAGCATAGTCCAGCCTTTTGTCTTGTCTGCAGAGCCTTCCTGCAGCAGCCTCTTCCAGCGGTTCGTCTGCGAATAGCTCAGCCGGCTTTTCAGACTGCGCTCATCCCGCCATGCAAAAAGCAAATGTCTCCATAGCACAAATTGCAAGCTGAACAATAATGTCATAAAAGCTATAATAGAAACGCTATTCATCCCGCTTCCCCGCCTCGCTTCCCGCAAATAATCCGCTCTTTAGAGGCTTGTTAGGAAACAGCCAGCAATCAGAAGCTGCATCGTATACGGCTAAATTATTGACAACTGCCTGTCCGCCATGCCACGCAAACTCGCCTATGCGAGTTATAATACGGCGGTGATTAATGCAGCTCATCTCAATTCCAATCTCAGTGACAAATTGTGTAACACGCTTGGCCAGCCGCTCTGGATTCATCGCCCTGCCGTCAAGCATGCACATATCGACAATCGCTTCCGGGACATCCTCCAGCGTGTTGGCGTGCACCGTCGTCATACTGCCGGCATGCCCTCTCGTACAAGCGCGAACATAAATATTGGCATCCTGATCGCGTATTTCCGCATGTATAATTCGCTGCGGCGATTGGCGCAGCGCCAGCTTGAAAGCCTGTTCTGAGTGATGAGCAGCATCATCCTCGGAAATTTCATATTCAACAATATTTTTGTTTGGAAAATCACGGCTAAGCATCATCTCGTAGCGGCCTTCAATCGTAATTATCCTTTCCTCATCAGGCAGCTCCGCAATCAGTGCTTTCATAAGGTTAGTTTTTCCGGAATTAGTAGGCCCAATTATGACCAAGTTCAGCCGATCATTTAGGATAGCTCTTAAAAGCTGCACAACCGTTTCATTAGCTGTACGGTAAATAGGTGAAGCCAGCACATCAAGCCCAAAGCTGGCCAGCGTATAAAACCGGATAGTCAGCGTTGGCAGCGAGGTGAATCCAAACCCGGTCATCGTTACTCTTGAGCCATCCCGCAGCATCACCTCAGCCCAGCGCTTGCGGGGATTTATCCGGTCATTATTATAAAGAACGAGATTTTGCTGTATGCGTTCCACCTCGCGTATATGGCTGAATGAGAAGCGCGATAGCCTGGCAGCACCTCTGCGCACCTCATAAATTCGTGTGCCTACGACTTGGATTTCCTCTAGGTCTGACTTGCCGACAAGAATTAGCTCAAGCACGTTTAAGCCAACTACCTCGGCAAACAATGCTTCGGCCAGCGAATCATACGGATGCTCATAATGCGAAATCGTATGGATGCGCAGACGAATCAGACGGTCCTCGATTATAGATAGAACCTGCTTTCTTTCCTTGGGGTAGCCCAATACAGCTCGATTAAGCACCTCCCCATAGCTTCTTCTTTCATCATCCGACAGCCCTCTTGGCGCGCTCAAAAAAGCTCTTATTTCGTCAGCAAGCTTGGCAAATTCCTGTCCGTCTGCGGCAATGGCCTGATCTAATAATGCATGCTGTGCTTCCAGCTCATGCTGACGCGCATGCTGCTCCATAGTAACCGCAAAGCCTGTCGGCGAAAATCGCGGCTGCTGCTCCTTCATGATGATCTGGCTCCGTTCCGGTGCATAATGAGACGTCGATACCAAGGCTGATTGCGGATAACGCCAGGCTGCTTATCCAGACGGTAGCGCTGCATGATTTTGTTTGCGCTCCCGTTCATCGCCAGCTTTCCAAGCTTGTCCTTCTGCAGCCATTGTTCATACTGTCCGCGATCCAGTTGATAATACATCGATTCGGTAAGCTGAAATTGTCCGATTGGCGACAAGTTCATTTCCTTATACACTTGCTTCATTTGAAAACCTCCATTTTTCCAAGGATAAGTTATCGTCAAGCATTCATATTCATGAGGGGCTACTTGATATAGCGGTGCTATATCGATCAGCCAGCGTTTCCCGTCCTCTTGAAAATGAGACAGTGCCGAGGTGGTCGCGATAATCTTGGTACTTGCTTGTCGCATTGCGCATATCGTAGCGGCATTGTCCCAGTAAGCGCCTGCGTCAACAATAATGACAGAAAAGGTTTGACGCGCCACGCTGAGCAAATGTTCAATATGCTGCGGCAAATAAAACTCAGCCTGATCCCGGTTCAAATTGCCGAATAATACAGATAGCTGCGGGAGCTTTTGTACCTTATACATAGATTGCTGAAGCTTTCTTGACGTTAAACTGAACGCCCTTAATTCCGGCTGCAGCTTGTCAAGCGTCTGCTCTGGCTCGTCTAATCCTAAATAACGGTGCAGCTTGGAGCTCTTTAAATGCAGGCAAAGATAAGCAACTGGCAGCTTGCTCTGCTCTGCAATACGATACGCAGCGGCAAATGCCGCCACTGTCGTTCCTATATTGGGAGTGGTGCCAATAAAGGCTATTAATGGCGCAGCTTCGCTCATTGCATATCAGCTCCTTTACCTGCTTCACTTTGCAGCATGCTAAACGATTCCGGACTGTAGGCAACGATCAGCTTGGCAGTGCCCTCCCTACAAAGCTCATCCAGCTCCAGCCACTGCTGCTCCGTTAAATTCAAATTCAAGTATTCGATCATGGCATTGGCATCGCGCCTGGCTGCATACATGCGCTCCTGATTGCTTTCAGCCAATGACATCAGATGCGATTGCTCCATGCTGTCGACCTCAACATTACCCGAGCTTTTCACTGAAGCGACAATAACAGTCTGTTCAAACAATCTGCGCGACACTTCATCGCCGGATACATAGATAATTACCCGGTCTCCTGCCCGAATGCCATTGGATATGGAGCGTATGTATTCCTTAGGAATCTGGAAGGTTGATTCGCTCTTGCGCGGCTGCAGATGATGATAATTAAGCCGCCAGCCTACGATCGGCTCCTGCTGCCCGATCGGCACCAGCGTTTCCAAACCGACAGCAGCCTGTATATCCTGCAGCATCTCGCCGCTATACGCAGCCTGCGGCAAATATCGGAGCTCCACATCAGCAGCTGTTATCATTTCTCCTGCCGCTAAAAAACGTTTTGCGACAACTACTCCGATCTGCTTCTGCTCTGCCAGCTTGTTAAGCTGCAAATGATACAAGCCGTACACGAGCGCCGCCGATACGACGACTGCAATCATACTGATAACCAAGCTTCTTCCCTTGCCCATATCACAACCCCTTTCTTGAGCACAAAAAAAGAACGCTCACAGCAGCCGTTTGCCCGGCTTCGCTGTTCGCGTTCTTCGCTATATGCCCATATATAAAATCAATCATTATAAGAGTATAAAATCACTTGTACAAGGACCCTTATAATTCAAATAATACCAAATCATTACTGCACTGTCTATCCCTAAATATTTATGTTGTGTGTTAGAAGTCAATCAATCCAACGCTAATAAGCAAAGCGTCATTTACTTTACGCATTGTCTCATCATCCAAATGTGTAATTTTGTCCGTAAGGCGCTGCTTATCTATCGTTCTTATTTGTTCAAGGAGAACGACAGAATCCCTGTCAAAGCCATGCGTAGTCGCACTCATCTCTACATGGGTGGGCAGTTTCGCTTTCTGAATTTGCGCAGTAATAGCCGCTACAATAACAGTTGGGCTAAATCGATTGCCTATATCGTTCTGAATAACAAGCACAGGGCGGACCCCGCCTTGCTCGGAACCAACCACTGGCGACAAGTCGGCAAAAAACACATCTCCGCGTTTTACGATCAAACTCTACACCCCGCTAACAAGCCGACCCAAAGTAAGATCAGCTTCATCCTCCGCCAGAAAAGCTTCCGAGGCCATATTCAGGTTGATTTTAGCCATTTCCATGTACCCGCGCTGCATCGATTCACGAATTTGACGTTTTTTCCGCTCGACCAAATAAAGTTTCATTGCCTGGCGAATAAACTCACTGCGATTCGAATTTTCTTTTGCCACGATTCCGTCAACCTCCTCTAACAAATGATCGGGCAGACTAATCATAATTCTTTTTGTACTTTGCAAATTGGCCACCTAACCCGCACCTCCAAAACTTTTCCATAAAGACCTATTAACATTATGACTTATTTCCAGCGAACCTATACTTAAACATATCTATGTTGATCGTATATCAGATATGCTGTAAATATACATATATGACACCGATAGATTGACTACCTACTACTATTCGAGATCAAACGCTAAAATTCCTTTTCAAAATAGGAAATAAAACAGTGGAAAAAAAATGCTTTTGTCGAAGCTCGCTAGGACAGCGGATTTACGATTGCAACGATCGATTCTCCCTTTGCGTACACTCGCGGAACACGCGTCGCAAGCATGCATGTTACTTCATAATTTATCGTTCCCAGCTGATCAGCAACATCATCCACCGTAATCTGCTCGCTTCCTTGTTTTCCAATAATTACAACTTCCTCATCTTCATTGACTGGCAACCCGCTCTCGGCTATAGCCTGATCCAAACCGATCATGCACTGATCCATGCAAATTGTCCCCAGCACAGGTGATTTTACTCCCCGCACCAGTACATTCGCTTTGCCTGTCAGCATTCTGCTAAAACCGTCGGCATAGCCAATCGGGATCGTTCCGACCATCTCTTCCTGCTTTGTGAAATACCGCGTCCCATAGCTGACGCCCCAGCCTGCTGGGGCTTTTTTCACATAAGAAATTTTGGACTTCAAGGACATAACCGGCTCAAGCTTAATTTCCGTATGATTCACTTCTATCGATGGGTACAGTCCGTACATGCCTATGCCAAAACGTACCATATTGCCAGCAAGCTCCGGCGTATCCATTCCCGCTGCACTGTTGGCAGCATGTATATAAGGCAAATTCCAGCCGCGTTCAGCAATCTCCTTTGCAATCCGGTCAAAACGTTCATACTGCAGCTTCGTATACGTTTTATTTGCTATATCAGCATTTGCATAATGTGTAAATAAACCTTCTACATACAACTGAGGCGTATTGATGCATGCTTCAATGAAGCTTATCGTTTCATCAAAGCCAAGCACGCCAAGCCTGCCCATACCCGTGTCTGCTTTAATATGAACCTTCAGCTTTCGACCTTGCGTATCTTCCGGCAAGGCAGCAGCCGCCTGACGAATATCCTCACGGAACAAGCTGATCGTAATTCCATACTCCCTGGCAAGCGTAAGCCCTTCTGCCGGTACTGCGCCGAGCACAAGTATCGGGGTATGGATTCCTGCCCTGCGAAGCTGCAAGGCCTCATCGAGAAATGCCACTCCCAAATAGTCCATAGCCAGTCTCTCAGCAGCTCTAGCAATTTCGATAGCCCCATGACCATATGCGTTTGCCTTTACAGACGCAAGCAGCCGGCTATTAGCCGGCAAAGCTTGACGCATCGCGTTAATATTATGTTCAAGAGCATCCAATGAAATCTCTGCCCAAGTCGGGCGAAAATACGTATCCAAGTCGATCCCACCTTATCTTGCGTTAACATTACTGATCCGTACAAATGCATATCAAAATAATGTTATACGTTACACCTGCTACTGTCAATCAATTGGAGTCAAGAATCGACTGGTACGTATTGGTATATTTAACAGTTCATTTCCCCATCATGCCTTGAACGGATTGTGCCACTTTAATCATCTCAGATTCAGGCAAATCGGCGCTGGATAAGCGGAATTGCTGCCCTTCATACGTCCATGTCAAGGTTTGCAGCGTGTCTCCGGCAGTAAGTTCCCCGATTGTAAAGCCAAGATCGAGCATGATTCCCGGTACTAGAGAAGCCGCTACGTCCTTAGGCTGCGTTTGAATGAGCGTGTAGTTGTATACGCCCTCATACTTCGTCATCATGCCTGCATTTCCGCCGAACACAATATCTACAGAATCTTTAAACATAACGCCAGTTGGAATATAACTAGGCCCCATAGCGATAAAGCCTTGTTCGGTTATCACTTCATTGGCAGATGCTGTAGGCTTGCCTTTGCCTTCAGAGCCTTTTTCTGATCCTTTATTTTCAGCGCCCTTTTCCTCAGCGCCTTTCACATTGCCTTTTTCATTGCCCTTGCTTTCAGCTTCCGTGCCTGTTTTTTCACCGCGCTGTTCCTCTGTCTTTTCGTCATCGGTCATGCTGTCCTCGTGCGGATCCATTTCTTCTGCGCCATTTTCCTCGGAATCTGCCGGCTCATGCTCGGTTATTTGCTCTGGCGTCATCATTGTAGGAGTATCCCCTGCCTGATTGGAGGAATCCACTCTCATATTGGCATCAGTTTCAAATACGCTCTTATCGAAGTTCGTATTGAAATCAAAGGAAGCAAACTTCACATCAACCAGCACATTGGCATTCGTATCGCTTACTTCTACCTTCAGCGGCTTTAAGTCTGATTTGTTCAGCCAAATTTTTTGGCGTGAGAAGGAACCGTTATTGTAGTTAGCCATTACATCAAATACATATTCTTTGTCGCCAGCTTCGAATTGTCTGGAGCCGTCAACAAGAATACTTTGAACCAGCGTCTGATACAAATAAACTTGTCCCTGATTTTGCGGCCAGTCGCTTTGGAAACGGAACACTTTGTTAAGCTTTGGTGTCAGGACGAACACACCGTCATCATTTCGGAGCACGATTTGTGTAACATTCTTTTCTTCATTCGTTAGTTTAATGCGGTAATTTTGCGGCTTCTGATAGGATACCTCCACTTGATACGTTTGTGGCTGCTGCCCTGTATGCAATGTCATCGTCCCGCTGCCTTGATAGCTTTCCATACTGCTGATAAATTTGTCGAGCTCCTTAACCACGGACTCGGCATCCTTCTTCCCGCAAGCAGATAATATTAGTGTGAAACATAATACGATAGCCGCGGTCCATGCAATGCGACGCATGCGATCATCCCCTCTGCAAATAATGATTTAACTGACTGATAACATATTTATGAGGGGACTTGGCCAAATATGCGGACTAGTTGTAGGCTTGGCTAATTTATTTTTTGCTTCTATATATGTACTCTCTAGAATGCTCTTGCAAACATCTGCGTTTAGTATAAAGCTATATCAAGCATATGTTCATATTTTGGCGTGTTCCAGGAATTCATTAACAATTTACGCCAATCATGTTACATTATATTCACATATATGAAAGAGGGTATAACTATTGGATTCGAAGCTAGCGGCATATATAACATTAGTTTGTACTTCGGCTGTTCTGAATTTATCTATGCTTGTCTATACTTATTTGAGAAGACATTATTATACAAATATCGCTAATCTGTTCATGTGGAATACATTAACTTCAATGATTTATTGCTTTGGTTATGCCTTTAGCTTAACATCGACTTCGTTAGAACAACTTAGATTTTGGAATATTGTACAATATGCAGGGATGCCATTTTTCCCTCCGTTAGGATTAATGTTTGTCATGCAATATTTGGGTTATAAATTAACGAGAAAAAGAATAATCGCTTTACTTATAATGCCTTGTCTTACTTTACTCATCAATGTTACAAATGAATCCCATCATTTATACTATAAAATATATGATATCCATCCGGTGCTTGGGGCTCCATATAGTGAGATTGCATATGGGGTATGGTTTGTAGTACATAATATTTACATTTTTAGCTGTATGTTCGCTGCGTTCTTATTGCTGCTTTCACGCTGGAAGGAAACAGTTAGTGTATATCGGCCTCAATTATTTGCCCTCATCTGCGGTCAGTTGCTTCCAGTAGTGACTGCATTTTTATTATTCATAGGAGTGACACCCGATGGTATCGATCCTGTACCAATGGTTATTTGGTTTTCTTCTGCTATGTACCTTTGGTCTATTACTTCCTCTCGAATGCTATCAATTATGCCAATTGCGAAGGAAACGATCTTTAATAATATGAATGATGGTGTTATTGTGCTTAATGATACCTATCAATTAATCGAATATAATCAAGCTTGTAAAAATATGTTTAGCGAATTGGATCGATCAACGATAGGGCAGCCATTTGATCAAGTTTGGTATATGTTAACGGGTCAATCATTTCCTGTTCAATTAGATACGATATCAGATAAATGGAGTGTTAAGATTCATCAAGCTGATTATATTTATCAACTGCGTATTTCTATGCTTCCGCAAACAAATAATAGGTCTGGCTTACTTATTATATTTACGGATATAACAGAGCTACATACATTACAACAAAAGTTAGAGCAGCAAGCCTATTATGATGAGCTTACGCAAATATACAATCGTCGTGCCTTTTTCCAGCAAACTGAGCAAAGCTTAATGAAAGTAAAGGATAATTTGTCATCTTTTACGATTATTCTATTTGATATTGATTTTTTCAAAAAAGTGAACGACACGTATGGGCATCAAACCGGAGATCAAATACTAGTACATGTGGCTCAAATATGTAAGGCTGAGCTGGGAGAACATATGCTATTTGCTAGATATGGCGGTGAAGAATTTGTACTCGCTTTAACTGGTTATACACTAGTGGAAGGGGAAAACTTCGCTAATCACCTTAGATTATGCATTGAACAGAAGCCTCTAGTTGAAAATGAACGATTTGTATCCGTTACCTCCAGTTTTGGAGTATCCGTAACGACAGGAGCTATGGAAGAAACAATCTATCAACTTCTTCAAAAAGCTGATGAAGCACTTTATGCTGCCAAAAGAGCTGGTCGAAATCAAGTACAGGTTTTTACTGAAAAGTACGAATTTGTGAAATAGTACAGCAAAATATTAAGAAAGGCTTCATCAAAAGATTGCGAAGCTGAAACAACGCCTATTTTCTATTCAATCTATACAGTTCATATCCGATATATATAATAAATGGGAAATCTGCAATAGTTTTTAAGGAGGCTGTTTACATGAACATATCAGCTGCAGCTCCAATGGGCGGGGGCTTTTCGAGCGGGCAGGGCGGGTCAATAGACAAGCAAATTCAAATGCTGATGAAGCGGAAAACAATTCTTTTCCAAAAAATAACCGATATCCTTAGCGGCGAGGACCCGCCCAAAGATAAAGAAGAAAAAATTAAAGTCATTAGAATAGAAGTTAATATGATCGATCTTCAAATTCAACAGCTCATTCAAAAGAAAATTGAAATGGAAAAACGGGGAAAGTCTGCGGTCGGAATTGGTCCAGATAAGCTTCCTCCATCGCCAAGCGATCTGATTCACCCCGAACGCGAGCAGAGGGAAAGTCATTTTATAAATATTCAAGTGTGATATTTACCAAAACACAATAATTTCCTTATAATTCGATAACATTGAAGCTGTACACTTCCATTGAAATCAAATAATGGAGGTTGATTCAAAGATGCTGCGAATTTCTAAGTTTAGTAAAAGAGCTGTACTATTGCTTTCAGCACTTGTACTGACAGCAGGATTGACGATTCCTTCTGTTTCTGCTGCAGAGGAAACAACGAGTCAAGTCAAAAACGTCATTATTTTAATTCCTGACGGCATGAGTGTGGGAGCGACAACTTTGACTCGCTGGTATCAAGGAGGAGCACCGCTGGCACTTGACGAAATGGCTTCCGGCTTAGTGAGAACCTATTCCGCTGATGCGCCGATCGCTGACTCTGCACCTGGCGGCACTGCGCTCGCAACGGGCTACAAAAGCCATACTGGATTCGTCGGCGTGCTGCCAGACGAAAATACAATGCCCGGACTTGGCAAGATTGCCGATGAAGATAAGCGCAAGCCGGTTGCTTCCGTGCTAGAGGCAGCAAGATTAGCAGGCAAATCAACAGGTATAATTGCAACTTCGGAATTTATGCATGCGACACCAGCTGATTTTACGGCACATTACCCTGACCGAAGCAACTATGATGCATTGAGTGAGCAGCAAGTTTATGCAGACCTCGACGTTGTACTTGGTGCTGGATACCAATATTTGCAGCCTGATGTCCGTAAAGACAAAGAAGATTTAATTCAAGTATTAAAATCTCGCGGTTACGATTATGTAACGACACCAGAGGCGATGCGCGCTTCAACTAATGATAAGCTTTGGGGCCTCTTTGCGCCAACCTCCCTGGATTATGAAATGGATCGCGATCCTACCAAGCAGCCAAGCCTGGCAGAAATGACATCAAAGGCGATTGATGTGCTTTCACGCAACGATAACGGATTTTTCCTTATGGTAGAAGGCTCAAAAATTGACTGGGCTGCACATGCTAACGATCCAATTGGAATAATTAGCGACGTAGCGGCATTCGACGATGCTGTCGCTGTTGCATTGAATTATGCTAAGAAGCATCAGGATACTGCTGTTGTGTCCGTCACTGATCATGGCAACGGAGGAATTACAATTGGCAATATTGATACGTCTCGTAATTACGATAAACTTCCATTATCCTATTTCATAGACCCGCTTAAAAAAGCAAAATTGACTGGCGAAGGCATTGCCGGCAAGTTAAACAATAAAAAACTATTTGTGTTGGCACGCGAAGCATTTGAACAAAAAGGCGCCAAAGTAGTTTGGAATAATGAGGATGTAAACAATCCAATTGTCGTTGTTACCAAAGGAAACGATACACTTGAGCTGCCCGTATACAAAAGTGTAGCGATTCTTAATGGCAAGCACATTCAGCTCGATGGCGTAGTCGTATTTAACGGTAAAAAAACTTATGTGCCTCAATCCGCGATTGATTTGCTTCCATAATAGACTGCGAGACGATTGAGGGCATAACGCCGCTCTCAGCTGATTAGAAAAAATCCTACATCACTTCAAGTAAGTGTGTGCACAGCTTCCCAAGATAGAAGCATTGGAGCAGGTTACGGTAGATGAAATGGAGGCTGCAGTTGGCGGCCGCTAACTTATACTTTCTTATATTTTAAACAAAAACCTCGGCAGAACATTTCTGCCGAGGTTTTTGCAGCTTTCCTTCAATTTTTGTTTTCCAAACGATTCAAAATAACAGCAGCTTCTGCTCTCGACAACGTTCTTTTCGGTTTAAAGCTGCCATCTTCGTATCCCATTATAATTTCTTTTGCGATGATCGCTCCTATTAATCCGCGATAATGGCTCTGAATAGCCAGCCTATCCTTAACTTCAGCAAGAGCAGCTTCATTGTCGGTCAGAGCAAGCGCTCTTGCCGTCCACACTGCGGCTTCCTCCCGCGTTATAGGCTGATTTGGTTTAAATGAAGCTTCATCGCTGTCGATCCAGCCTAATGCAGCAGCTGTTTCAATACTTGCTCTTGACCAGCGGGCAGCTGAAACATCGTCAAAGGCCAGTGCACGGGCTTTGGCTGGTATTCCCAGCTTTTTCACAAGCATAGCCAAATACTGCTCTCTCGTTACTTCTGCTCCAGGTCTAAAAGTGCCGTCTGGAAAACCGCTGATGACCCCGGTGGCAGCCAGCTGACTGACTTGTTGCTCCGCCCAATGTTCTTTCATATCGGAAAACGGGTTATGAACTGCTTGTTCGATTGGAGAATGCACAACATTAACTTTGTAGAAAGTTAATCGTTGATTCTCGCTAATAGCAGCCACTTTGTAATCATCGGTTATGTTGCTTGCATAAACATTTTTCCCGTCTACTGTAAGCTGCCACTTCTTCTCGCGTTCAAGGTTATAGGCTGCAATGTAACTTTTTGCGTTAGAAAAAATGTCAGTCATCGTCAAAAGCCATTCCGAATCTTGTTCGTTGACAAATTGCAGAGTAAGGTCAATTAGCATAAAATCGATCCGATGCTCTTCATCCGAGGTCAGGTCTATAAAAGGATTAGTAGTAATAAAAACCAGCCTATCATCTTTTACTAGCGGATTCGCACCTGTTTTTACCTTCGTAAGCTTCTTCCATTTCAGCTTCCCATCTGAATCAAGGACGGTTATCGTACCATCATAGCTTATCGTAATTATGCTGCCATCCTTTTGTACAATTGGCTTGTTGTATATATAAGTGGTAGGATCTAATTCATATTTCCAGCGTATTTCGCCATTACCAGCATTAATGGCATACATAGTGCCAACATAATGAGTTCGCACACCGTAAGTCATGCTTTCATTTTCATCAACTGGCTTATGCTTTATTGCAATAACGAAAAGGGTATCCTCCTGCTTATTAAATAAAGGCTCATAATGAACAAGCTCACCGTCAAGCTGAATCGCCCACATAGAATTTCCCTGTTTGTCTACTGCCTTCAAATCTGACCGCGCATAGCTGGTATTCCCGCTTTTTATATGACTATTCGACGTAAAGCCTGCGTATCTGTTTCCGTTCGCATCCCAGCCAAGCAATGTACTTTTCTTCTCTGTACCGAAGGATTCAATCAGCTCGTTTTTTCCAGTATCCGTTTCGTATACAGCGAGCTTTCCCTTATTTGTCCCCCAATAAAGCTTCCCGTCGGGGCCTAAAACGGGCTTTGCTGTCATGAACTGCTCCAAATCATGCTTCCATTTGAGTGTTCCGGCTTGATCATAAGCAGCAAGCTTGCCTTCAGAGCTATGAACATATACCGTTCCATCGGCGGCTATGATCGGATTCCAGTAGCGTTCATATGATGTATCATCTGTAGCGATTAACTCTGCTTCCCATTGCTTTTGCAGCGATGCATGGTAGGAATCAGAAAGCGGCTTGGATGAGGTGTCTACCACTTTTATATTAATTCTAGTCTGCAAATCATTGTACTTGGCTGTCAATGTTGCTTCTCCTGGGCTGACGGCATGCAGCTCTTCATTAACGAAATAAGCAACACTCTTATCGCTGCTTTCATAGAGGATTGGCTTTCGATTATCTCGTTCCTTATCATCTATCCAGCGTATAGACGCCGGAAGCAAATAGACACCTCCAACCTCAAATGTTGTGTGAATATTTCCGAAAGTTATACCAATCGCTTGATTATTAAAAAATGGGCTTGTAATTTCCAGCATCGCCGCCAGCCCGGCATCGGTGCCAATATATATATGTTTTTCATCGATATAAGTCATATAATATTCAGAGCCTGTCTCATATTCTATCCACTGCTTGCCCTCACGGTCGGTTAAAATAATTTGATCGAAGCCTTGAAATAAATACAGATTTTCATCTAACCAAATTGCAGGAGGAGCATACTTAATAGAAGGAGCAGACAGAAGCTGGCCATCCTTATCAACTGAAACTAACTTGTTTTGATAGGGCTGTATGCCTGCAACGCCATTGCTGCTGGTGCTATGCTTGTATGTTACACTGAAAAAAAGAAGCGTGCCGTCACGTTGCAAGCTAAGACTTCTACCATACTCCAGCACATTCGCTTCATTGCTGATACTTAGCTTCCAAAGCTGCTTTCCTTGAGCATCATACTTGGCAATATTATTATTTTTGGTTACAAAGTAAGCATTTTGCTGATCATCAAAAAATATGGGCGCCTCTACAGCTCCATCAAGCTCATACTTATGTTTAATTGAACCGCCGCTTATTACGATCGCTTCAGTTGGTTTGTTGGCAATACCTATCCCGAAACTAGTGGCAAGCTCTTCTGAAGTTGCATCCACTGTAAACAAAATCAAGTTCCCATTAGGATCAAATTGCGGTTCTCCATATTTTCGCTTATCAACCTTGAACTTCCATGCTGCCGTCCCAGACGGATTTAATTGCTCAACATGATATGCGCTTTTAAAAGTCAGCATGTTGTTGTTTTCCTTCTTTATACCAATAATTTCCGATGTATTATCCGATGTAAAGGTATAAACTATATCTTCAGCAGAACCAGAATACATCACTACATCAGTTACACCTGTACGCTCCAGTGCCTTCGTTCCATCAGGACGGAAACCTAACAAACTAAGAGACTCACTCACATAAATTAACCCATTATGTTGAACAACAATTTTACTGAATCCGTCTAAATGCGTTTCATACATCCATTTCTGTGTGCCGTCATTGTTGAAAGCATATAAATTACCGCCTGACCCAACATAGATTACACCATCCCTGCCAACTGTAACTTGACCAGTTTGACGTACCCAATCCGCTCGTGCTGGAGCTACCTCTGCCCGCCAGCGCTCTTTTCCTAATTGGTTGAAGGCGTATAATTTTCCTTTGCCGGTTAATATATAAGTCGTACCATCAGCTCCAATAGCCGGCGGAGCAATAACAGCGCCATCCACACTATTTCCCCATGTCTCGATTACATATCTCATGGATTGATCCGCACTTACATGATTTCCTACAGGCCAGATCATCAAGCACAGCGTCAATGCAATGACCAGTCTAAAAACTCGGGATATCTTTTTCCGGCTCCCCATATTTTCTAGCCTCCTCTATTTGCTATCACGATATACTAAGCTAGCCTAATAATAGAAGATTGTGGGAATGTTGTAAACATATACACCTCTGGTATCACAATCTCTTTTCCATTTGAAACGCCACGATTTCAAAACGCCTCTCCTTTTACACATTATTGAGCATTCCTTTACCGAAGCTTTTCATTTAGTTGATGTTGTACTAACACTTCGCCCTTAACCTATACATGAAATGAAAATGATCAAGCCTTTCTCGATTGATACTTTTTATTTCAAAGCATCTATGAAAGTTAGGAGCGTGAGGCAGTGAATTGGAGCACTAAAAAAGCGATCGCCTTTGATCTTGGCTACACCCTTGTCACGAACAATCGCGTACAGCTGCACCGGCAATTTCTTCGCAATCAAGGCATTGAGCTTGAGGAGGAGATTATACGGCGTGCTTACCATCTGGCAGACAAAAAGTTTATGCGCGCATATCCAAAAGTTATTTCAACCGGATGGGATTATTATTTCCCTTGGTTTGTAGGCAAGGTTAATTTTTTGCTAGGCCATCAATTCAATCTGATTGAGCAAACCAATTTTATGAAACAAGAGATCGACCGATTATGGCAGTCGGGACAATCATTCTGGACTCCTTTTCCGTGGACTGTGGATACGCTTCAAAAGCTTCGCGAACAAAACTTTCGGCTGGCGTTGCTTTCCAATTGGGATGCATCAGCGAGGCCCATACTATCGTTTCTTGAATTAGATGAGCTGTTTGATGTCATTATTATTTCGGACGAGTTTGGTTGCGAAAAACCGGATCCCTCGATCTTCCAAGAGCTGCTGCTGCAATTAAATTGTTCTTCTGAAGAGGTCGTATATGTGGGTGATAATTATTACGATGATGTGCCTGGAGCAGCCGAAGTCGGCATAGCAACACTTCTATTGAATCCTTACGGACGGCTTGGCATGGAAGAGCTTAATTATAAGCCTGTCGTTCCAGACATTCGGCATTTACTAGAGCTTCTTCCTTTGCACAGTCACGCCGCCTATGAATAGTCCGCTTCATGAACGTATTGAGGCTCAATTTCATGCTTTGGGGCGAGCTCAGCAAAAAGCAGCTACCTGGCTTATGAAAAACACCCATCACGCTGTGTTTATGTCCATTAAAGAAATCGCCCATGCTTCGGAAGTAGGAGATGCGACTGTGCATCGATTATTTATGGATTTGAATTACAGCAGCTTCGCCGAGGCGAAGAAGGAAATGCAGCAGAATGCGTACAGCCTGCGCACTATTCGCCGCTTGGAGAAAAGCCAGCAGGCTCCGCCAGCTTCTTGGATGAAAAAGGCCTTGGAGGTAGAACTGTACAATTTCCAGCTGACATTCACCGCTGCCCTGGAGGAAAATATCGACAAAGCCGCGGATTATCTGTGGCAAGCCAGCAAAATCTATGTGGCTGGCTGGAAAATGACTGCCTCCGTCGCACATTCATTATCCTATGCCCTGCACTTTGTATTCGGCAACGTGACTGTTATAGAATCGGCCTCAAGCTTGACAGAGCATGTCGCCAATATGAAGGAGGACTTCGTTCTGATAGCCATGCAGTTTCCACGCTACTCCAAACCAATAACGAAGCTTGTGCAAGAAGCCAACAAAGCAGGAGCGACCTGCATTTTATTTGCAGATTCTCCAGTTGCACCGTCCGTTTCTTATTGCGATGTAAGCCTAGTCTCAGCAACCGAGTCCCCCGGATTTTTAGATTCTTACGTCACGCCATTATTAATAAGCCAGATGATTATTCAAGTTATCGCTCATAAGCATCCTGATTTCGTCAAGCAGCGGCTCCATAAACACGAGCAATTGTTCAGCACCTTTGGTATCTTTCGACACTAATACTCGTTCTGGAGGTATTCACGTGAAAACTATAAAAACTCCTGTCCTTCTTTTGGCGCTTGCTGTCATGATCATTGTTACTGCGTGCGGGCAAGCAAATCCGAACACTGCTTCCAATCCTGCCGGCTCTTCGAATGCGAACACCGGGCAATCCCCGTCACCTTCTCCAACGAATACTGCCGGATCAGGAGCTATTCCTGCAGGCGGCATACTCAATTATGCGATTCAAAATGATGTGGACGGCTTAGATCCGCATGCTACAGTCTCCGCTTCTACCTTCCTCGTCACTGACAATCTTTTTGAAACATTAGTTGGCGTCACACCTGCCGGTGAGCTCGTCCCGCAGCTCGCCACAGCATGGACCGCTTCTGAAGACGAGCTAGAGTGGACGTTCAAGCTGCGTCCTGATGTCACTTTTCATCATGGAGCTGCTTTCAACGCGGATGCTGTTATAGCCTCTTTCTCGCGTTTGCAAGGGGAGAGCAGTCCCCGCGCCAAAGATTACGCCAATATTGTTTCGATTGCCAAAAAAAGCGAGCTTGAATTAATGATGACTCTTGCCAACAAGGATGCCACCTTCATCTCCTCTCTTGCCAATCCTTGGGCAGCCATCGTGGAAGAAAGCGATGGGAAGCTTTATGGAACTGGACCGTTCAAGCTGGTCAGCTATGAGCCTCAGCAAAATATTAAAATTGAAAAAAATGAAAATTACTATGAGGCGGACTTGCCCTATCTTGACGGTGCAACCTTCACTATTATTCCTAACGAGACAACGTTGCTTGCCGGACTTCAAGCACAAACGGTTCATGTCGGCTCCATTTCTGGAGCACAGCTTCCTCAAGTAGAGGCTTCCGCACATTTAAAAACACAAGGTTCCGTACAGAACAGTATTCAGCTGATGGCGATGAACACGGCAGTAGAGCCGCTAAATCATGTAAAGGTGCGCCAGGCGATGTCAATGGCTATTAACAAGCAGGACATTATCGATGGCGTAAGCTGGGGCTTCGGTACCGCTATGGGAAGCCATCTGCCGCATTTGAGCTCCTACTATATAGATACTAATGATGTGCTTCCATTTAACATTGAAGAAGCTAAAGCATTGCTGGCTGAAGCTGGTTATCCGGATGGCTTTACTCTAAAGATGAGATTGCCGGAAGGTTATACGTATCATGTCAATGCAGGTCAAATGATTGCTGATCAGCTAAGCAAAATCGGGGTTAAGGTAGATATTGAAATCATTGAATGGGGCGTATGGCTAGCTGATGTGTATGATGCCCGGAACTATGAATTAACGGTAATCAGCCATACTGGCCGTCTTGACCCGCATGCTTTCTTAAGCCGCTATCAATCTTCTTCAAAGGAAAACTATTTTAATTATGTTAATGCGGATATTGACGCCGCTATAGAAGAAGCAGCAATTGTCAGCGATGCCGAAAAGCGTCAAGAGCAGTATGCTTTTATTCAAAAAACTTTGGCGAATGAAGTGCCTGCCGTATATTTGCAATCTATGGAAGGTATTCTTGCGCTCAACAAATCCGTTCATAATCTGGCTTCCTTCCCAATCGGCATCATTCATCTTAAAGAAGTCTATCTATCTGAATAAGGATGAAGGAAATGAACTTTTTCATACAGCGACTTCTCTCGGCTGCTTTACTCTTATTTATAGTCTCGTTTGCCTCTTTTGGAGTATTGATGATTATTCCCGGCGATCCTATACGCCTGATGCTCGGCACCGAAGCTTCTCCCGATCTTGTGGAGGAGCTTGGCCGGCAGTATGGCTTTCATCTGCCTTGGTATGAGCGGTATTGGAATTGGCTGATACACGCCTTGCAGGGCGATCTTGGACACTCCTTTCTTTATAAGCTGCCTGTTACAGCTCTCATTATAGACCGTATACCTGTATCTGCATCCTTAACTGCTCTCTCCATGCTAATTACTCTAATCGTTGCTTTGCCGCTGGGGATAATCGCAGCTATTCGCAAAGGAAGCCTGCTAGACAAAATTATTCAAGCGCTTGTTCAGTTTGCGATAGCGATACCTAATTTCTGGATTGGCGTTTTGCTTTTGATTGCCTTTTCTGTGCTGCTTCCCTGGTTTCCGCCGAGCAGCTATAAACCGCTCTCGGAAGGCCTGCTGCCGCATATGCAATCACTCTTCCTGCCTGCTGTAACACTCGCGATCGGAGAGGCGGCAGTGTTAATTCGAATGATTAGAGCTTCTTATATTGAAGTTTTGAATAAAGATTTTATGGTATTTGCGCACACGAATGGGCTGCCCAAAAGAAAAACCTATTTGCAGTACGGCTTGCGCAATAGCCTGATTGGTCCGATTACAATGCTGGGACTTCAAACGATGAGCCTGATTAGCGGAGTCATTATTATTGAACAGTTATTCACAATGCCCGGTATAGGACGTTTACTGCTCGTTGCCGTCCAGCAGCGTGATTTAATTTTAATGCAGGGGCTAGTCTTATTTATTACTTTTACAGTCATTATTATTAATCTTTTGGTAGATTTGCTGTACTCCATCGTTGATCCGCGCATCTCTTTTCAGCAAAGAAAGAAGGTGACAGCATGAAGTCCTTCAAAGCAGGCGTCTTTATGCTTTCTCTAATCGGAATCATGTTTATATTATCCTTTGTATACCTGCCTCATGATCCTTATGCGATGAATGTAGCGAACCGTTTCGCACCGCCAAGCTGGGAGAATTGGTTGGGAACGGATCAATATGGCCGCGATGTTATGAGCCGCTTGCTGTTAGCGTCAAGAAGCGCATTGATCGTCTCTTTGGGCGGAGTTGGAAGCGGAATGGCATTGGGCTGTTTATTAGGAGCTATTGCAGGCTATATTAGAGGGCTGGCAGGCAATATAATCATGCGTGTAATGGATGGGATGTTTGCTTTCCCTAATCTGCTGCTCGCATTGATCCTAGTTACGGCAATGGGTACTGGAACTTACAACGTTCTAGCTGCTATCGCCCTATTCAGCGTCCCGTCCTTTGCAAGGCTAATGAACGGCTTCATTCTGGAAGCCGGATCCTACGGCTATGTAAAAGCTGCCCGCTCCTATCACGCAGGGCATGCCCGCATTTTATTTCGCCATATGATTCCTGCGGTTCTTCCCAAGCTGGGCGCACAAATTTCCGTTGCGCTCGGAGCTGGTATTTTAACGGAAACGGCTTTGTCTTTTTTAGGTCTTGGCGTTCAGCCGCCGCATCCGAGCTGGGGAGGCATTCTTAATGAAGCGCAAGCGTTTATTTATTTAGCTCCCACGTATCCGATTATTCCCGGCTGTTTGATATTCATCGCAGTTGCGGGCTTTAACCTGCTTGGCGATGGAATTGCAGCACGACATAAGGAGGCGGTGTCATAATGCTATCTGTACAACAACTAAGCATCGAATTGCTTGTCAATCAAAAGTGGCTGACCGCTGTGCGTCCGCTTAGCTTCGAGTTGAAAAAGGGAGAAATTATGGGGGTGATTGGTGAGTCAGGCTCGGGAAAATCACTGCTTGCCAAAGCGATTATGAATATATTGCCGAATCGCGCTCGAATTGGGGGCGGCAGCTTATTTATAAATGATACAAATGTATTAGAGCTGTCCAGCAAAGAGCGTCTGAAGTGGAACGGCAAAAAAATAGCATATATTTTTCAAAATCCGGCAGCGGCTTTAAATCCGATCATCACGATAGGGCAACAATTAATTGATGCTATTTACGCTCATCAGAAGCTTTCGAAAGCAGAAGCTATTCAGATCGCCAAGCAAGCTCTGCTTGATGTCGGCATCCAAGATGCCGAGCGCGTATTTAAAAGCTATCCGCATGAAATTAGCGGCGGTATGAAACAACGCGCCGTCATTGCAATAGCTGTTATTCATCAGCCCGATTTGCTAATCGCAGATGAAGCAACGACAGCACTGGACGCGACTATTCGCAAGCAAGTTCTTGATTTATTTCGCATGCTGAGCCAAACCAAGAAGATATCCATTCTATTTATTAGTCATGATATTGCTGCTGTTAAATATGTTGCGGATCAAGTGCTCGTCCTATATGGCGGGCATATGCTCGAATACGGCTCAGGCCAAGCTGTGCTGAAGCATGCCAAGCATCCCTATACGGAAGATCTCTTAAAAGCAACTCCTTATCAGGTCCAGGCAGGCGAGCGATTAAAGGGAATCGCTGGACAGGTTCCTCCTATTACACAAAATGAACAAGGCTGCATATATAAGGATCGCTGTAAGCTTGCTCATGACCGCTGCAGAGCGTTCGTTCCTGAATTCCGTCATCCTGCCTTGGAAAGTCTGCACAAGTACAAATGCCATCTTGATCTGTTTCCAAACACTCATCCTCTTGAAAAGGAAGCAGGTGAATCGCATGTGCTCGTCCTCAGCGCCGTTACTTGAAGTTAGACAGTTATGTAAATCCTTCCCTACCCCCGGCCGTGGCAAAAAAAAGCTGGACGTGCTCAAAGGCATCAATCTAACGATCAATGAAGGGGAAATTATTGGGCTGGTCGGCGAAAGTGGAAGCGGAAAATCCACTTTTGGCGAATGTATTGGAGGGTTGCAATCGGCACCTGAGAATTCGGTTTTTTTTCGTGGAAAAGATATTACGCAATTAGCTAAGCATGAATACAAAGAATATCGCCGCTCCGTGCAATTTATTTTTCAGGATCCTGCCGAAACCTTAAATCCTAGAATGACCGTCGCGCAAATCATTGAAGAGCCCATGCTTGCAGCAAAGATTGGATATAAACCTAAAGACAGGCTGCAGCGTATAGCACAGTTAATGGGAGATGTTGGTTTGAATACGTCTCTGATGCATAGCCGCCCTGCGCGCTTAAGTGGCGGACAATGCCAGCGCGTGGCAATTGCCAGAGCGCTGGCGGTAAAGCCTGCACTGCTCATTTGCGATGAGGCGGTTTCTGCCCTTGATTTGTCTGTACAAGCCAATATATTAAACCTGCTACTTGACCTGCAGCAAGCCTACAAAGTAAGCCAGCTCTTTATTTCGCATGATCTGCACGTCGTTCAATACTTGGCAAAGAAAGTAGCGGTCATTCATCAAGGGCTTATCGTAGAGGAGGGCAGCAGCAGAGATGTTCTGCAGCATCCGCAGCACGCCTATACCCGCTCCCTCATCAGCAGCTCTTTATAAATTGGTTTTGTGGAAGGAGTTCTGAAGCGCACGCTAATGCTAACTGCATTTTCTGTACTTAGTTTTACGAAATTTGGTCGTTGAAAAACGCTAACGGAACTGAGACACGCTATTGTACGAAAATCAGCTTATTCTAAAATCTAAAGGAACTGGGAAACCTTATTTGCTCAAAATCACTACCTAAACGGGGAAAAGATTACCTATAGCGCTCCACAGTTCCGTTACAGTTTTAAAACACTTTTTTATTGCTAAATAGAGCCTCTCAGTTCCGTTACAATTCTAAACTGATGGCATTACGACTTTTGCTCGGTTATTTAATACATGTAGAATCCTATATTCGATAAAAAAAGTATCTAGATGCACAAAATGCATTTAGCTGCCCAAATATGCTTGTCCCTTCTCAACTTCTACATTTACGAAAGGTTGTACATTTATGAAATTAACAATTGCCGGATGCTGGGGTGCCTATCCGCCAGCAAACGAAGCGACCTCCGCCTATTTATTGGAAAAGGATGGCTTCCGCCTGTTAATTGATTGCGGCAGCGGAGCGATCTCGCAAATACAAAACTTCGTAGACTTAAGCGAGCTCGATGCCTTGATTGTATCGCATTATCACCATGACCATAAAGCAGACATCGGCTGCTTGCAATACAATATGTTTCTGCAGCGAATTGGCGGGCTTCGCTCCTCAGCCTTCCCTATTTACGGTCATTGTAAGGAGCCTGAGCAATTTTCAGCGCTGAATTATATGAACTACACGGAAGGGCGCGAGATTACAGCGCACACCTCTGTTGTAATCGGACCTTGGACCGTCACATTTTGCGAAACCAATCATCCGGCTTATTGCTTGGCTATGCGCTTCGACGACGGTGAGCGTACATTCGTGTATACAGCGGATACGCATTGGACGGATGATATGGTTCGTTTCTGCTCGGATTGTGACCTGCTGCTGTCCGAATGCTCGGTATATGATCATGACGTCTCCGTCTCAAGCGGTCATCTAACACCGGAACTTGCAGGAAAATTAGCCCAACAATCCCGCGCCAGGCAACTGATCATTACCCATTTGCCGCACTACGGAGCGCATGAGGAGATTTTGGAGCGTGTCACGGCGATCTATTCCGGTCCTGCTCAGCTCGCTGCTAAAGGGTCTGTTATTTATTTTGCTTAATTACTTCCGTTTAATCGCATGTTCAAAAAATTCAGCGGCAAGACTCCGCGTGAGTTTCGTATAGAGAAGTTAAATGAGGTTTGAATTTATGAAAATATTACTAAAATCGCAACCTTTAAACTAATACACTCGTTTAATAGGCGAGAGGCGTACCGTTAAGGATTGCTAATCATGCTGAAGCAGGAGAGCTTACAGACTCTCCCAAAATCCAGGATAAGTGGTTTCCCGTACATCACAGACCTTCCCTTATCCTCTAAGCAAAGGAGACTTACACATGAAGAAAAAACTGAAAAAAACATTAGTCAGCTCGTTGTCCGTCGCCGTATTGTCTATGTCAGCAGCAAGTATCGTTTCTGCCAATGGAACGACTTCAGCTGCTTCGCCTGTTGATCAAGTAATAAGAGCTGAAGCAAACAGCGCTGAGCAGGTAAACGCGCCTAAATTTGCATCGATCAGCGGTGTTATTCAAGAGATTGCAGATTACGAAGCGGTAGAAAATGCTAAGATTATTACTGTAAAGTCCGCTGATGACAGCATCACTCGTTTTGTCGTTACAGATGCAACCTACGTAATGGACGAGCTTAAGGCTGGTAGTGAAATTATTTCATTCTACGATGCAAATGCACCTGTTATATTCATATATCCTCCGCAATTCAATGCAGTTGCAATAGCCGATGTCAAAGAAGAGCGTACCGTTAAGGTCGACCGTTTTGACGATAAGCTGGTCAGCTCCGATGGCGACCTTAAGCTGAATATTTCGGAAGATACTAAAATTACACTTCAGGATGGCACTGCCTACACTGGCGAGCTTGCTGGCCGTGATTTAGTCGTTACTTACAGCGTATCGACAGATAGTATTCCAGCTCAAACAACACCTTCACATATTACCGTTCTAAACGAAAAGAAGGATAGCGGGGAACAAATGGAAGCTGAATACGCTGAAGTAAAAGGAACGATTAAATCGATTAATGAGCATGGCGCCAATAAAGATATGTCGCTGGTTGAACTGGAGCTTGCTGACGAACAGCCAGCTTACCTGGTTATATCCGACAAAACCTATGTTGACGAAAAGCTTGAGGTAGGCGCAGAGGTTGTTGGATACTTCAACACCAAGATGCCGATGATACTAATCTATCCGCCACAATATAATGTTGAGGCGGTAGCTGTAGTCAAGGAAGGTCGCAATACAACCGTTGACCGTTTCGATAAAAACATGACAAATTCCGCTGGCACGCTGGCGTTGAAAGTTAGCGAGGATACGAAGATCGTAACGCCTGACGGCAAGCCTTTCACAGGCAGCCTGATTGACCGCAAGCTATTTGTGGAATACGGGGTTACAACTAAGAGCATTCCTGCTCAAACCAATCCTTCCCGCATCGTAGTTCTTGAAGACGAAAGCGATGTAGCTGTTGCTGAAAAAAGCATCGTAGTAGGCGGCAAGACAATCGAAGCACCTGCTGCATTTTCGAATGACGAAGGCACGATCATGGTTCCGCTGCGCGCCATTGCTGAAGAGTTGGGCTATGAGGTTGGCTGGAACGATGAAACAAAACAAATTACACTTGGTCATATCATCTCCTTGACAGCTGGCAAGGACGAATATATTTTCGCCAGAATGGCGCCGATCAAGCTTGGCACTGCACCTGTACTTTTTAAAGGCAACTCCTACGTCCCTCTTGCATTTTTCACAGAGGTAACTCAGCTAAGCGATGCTTACGTGAGCACTGACAAAATTGTAGTTAACAAGTAAGCTGTCATTGCTGCTATAGAATACGGCAGTGGAATAAACCGTACTTCCTATTGGACGGTATGCGATAAAGCGTACTTTCATGAGATGGTATGCGATAAAGCGTACTTCCATGAGACGGTATGCGATAAAGCGTACTTCCATGAGACGGTATGCGATAAAGCGTACTTCTATGGGACGGTATGCGATAAAGCGTACTTCTATGGGACGGTATGCGATAAAGCGTACTTCTATAGGACATCACAAGGATAAACGGCTCGCTGTCCTTCGCTTGAACGAAGGAGGCGCGTTTACCGATGAAGTATAGGAACAGCTATAAGGTGAAAACTTATACTTTCCTATACATTAAAATAATCCGCACTTCCTCTTGGAATGTGCGGTTTATTTTTGTTTGAATGCGTCAAGCTGATGAACAAGCACACCTGTGCTGCTAAATACATTTTACTTTTCCTCCTCAAAACTACGATTTGGGCTATAATAACGGAACGACTGACTATCTAGCGAAATTGTTGATTCCTTGTAGACAGGGCAACAAGCAATATGTGATAGTTGATACCTACCTTTATTACTACGTACTTATTGAGGGTTTTTCAACAGTCTAAGTTTTTCAGGCTGTTGAAAAACCTTTACATCGCGAAATGTGTCAAATAAAAGTAGTTTGAGGATGCGCCGACCGGCTCTGTGTGAATTTTCATATACAATTGTGTTTTTTGGGGCATTTCAGCGTAATGTGTATGATTTTTCATATACAATTTTGTTTTTTGGGGCATTTCAGCGAAATGTATATGATTTTTCATATACAATTGTGTTTTTTGAGGTATTTCAGCGAAATGTGCATGATTTTTCATATACAATTGTGTTTTTTGAGGTATTTCAGCGAAATGTGTATGAAATTTCATATATAATTT
>NZ_JBOZWO010000044.1:0-52074 GCF_050864975.1 Paenibacillus sp. GXUN7292
CACCACAAAGAAGATAGGCGGCTAAATAGATATCGGAAGCTTCGCTTGTTTTTTACACACGAAGATGGCAAGTTAAGTCACCGATAGGTGATTTTGTTCCTAAATACAATTATAAAATAGATCGAATTCAATTTTTCTGCTAAAATATGGTACAGGGCCGAGCGAAAACTTGCAAATTAACAGTACGGCTCCATATAATGAAAACTTGAACAAGTAGCCGTTTATTTTTATGAAGGTTGTAGTTCCTTACGAAAGAGGTACAAAAGCTATGCATATTTTACGAAAGCTAAGCAGTAAAATTGAAGTTATTTTTGTGATTGCGGGAGCCGCAATTCTAATTAGCCTGCTATTCATGAAGCCCTTTGTTGGTGTAGCGGATAACGGCGACTTTTTGCGAATTATGGGTACGATGGGGCTTAATTATGGCGTTTTGGACGAGCCGTATGAGGATCGCTTTTTCAGCTTTTCGCACATCCACTTTTCCTATGATTCGTTCTTCAGAGGCTTCTATATGTCCTCGCATATACTATTAGTTGGCCTTGCACGTTTTGTTGGCATGATCTTCAATGGCTCTATGTTTGATATCCGGGTGCTGGGCGCGATGTTTGGCGTGCTGCTGCTTACGGCGGGCTACACCATTATCGCTGGGAGCAAATCGCGTTCCCGCTTAACGAGTATTGTGCTTGCGGCACTATTGCTGTTTGTGTTTTTTGATATCGGCTATACAGCGTATTTTAACTCCTTATTTGGTGAGCCGGTTTCACTCATCTTTTTGCTGCTCACTGCTGGACTCGGCTTGCTTCTGGCAAGAAAAGAGCACCCAAGTAAAACACTGCTCGTTTTATTTTTCATATCGATCCTGTTTCTCGTTGGCTCCAAGACGCAGAACGCCCCGATTGGTGTTGGCTTTGCTCTGCTTGGATTACGCTATGCGATGCTTCGTTCGGATAAGGGCTGGCGTAAGCTAGCATATATACTGTCTGCTGTTACGTTACTCGGTTCAATTGCCATGTACGTTGCAGCGCCGAAGGATTTTAAAAATATTAACTTATATCAAACCGTATTTTTCGGAATTTTGAAGGACTCTCCAGATGTAGAGGGAGATTTGAAAAAGCTCGGCTTGCCGCAGCATCTGTCTGTACTGGCGAATACGAATTATTTTCAGGGCGGCACAGCAATCAAGCAGGACGCACCTTCTATGACTGCGGACTTTTATGACCGCATTTCTCATATGAGTGTATTAAAATTTTATTTGACGCACCCCGGCAGGCTGATTTCTAAAATGGAGTATGCTGCGGAAAATGGCATGATGATCCGGCCTTATTATTTGGGCAGCTTTGAGAAGAGCGAAGGGAAACAGCCAGGAGCGATTTCCTTTAAATACAGCGCTTGGAGCGAATTTAAAAAGCAGAATGTGCCTAATAAGCTGTGGTTTGTGCTAACTGTGTTCGCTGTATATTTTATAATCGCTGTAATTGAATGGCTGAGAAGGATAGACATGCGTCACCGAGTTGCTTGTGAGCTATTTATTTTAATTGGGCTGACAGGGCTGTTCAGCTTTCTGATCCCGATTCTGGGCGATGGGCAGGCAGATCTTGGCAAGCATTTGTTCATGTTTAATGTCATATTCGATGCTGTGCTTATCGCTATTGTAACGTGGATTGTTTATCAAATTAGCTCAGTTGTAATGAGGCGGAGTTAAGCAGGAGGCGAGTCGTTCTGCTGGCTCGATAGAAATAATTTCAGAAGGCATAGTGTTAGGTGATCTGAAAGATATTCAACTTTCATTTAATAAAAGGGGAGAAGGACGTTACCTGTTTAAATCTCTTGAAAAGAATAAACAAATACCAGAAAGTGAGATCAAAATTATATTTGCCAATAACGCTATGAGTAAAATAACAATTTTGATTATACATAAGGATAGTCCGCAAGAGTGGACGGGTATGATTGCAGCACCTGCTAATAACCGAAATGAAGCATTGCTGATTTCAAATGATTTAATGAAAAGATTTCTGCAAGGGAAATCAGTGCTTGAATGAATGAATAAGAGCTTGGCTGACCTTATACCAGATTACATCTAAATAAAACCTTTCCCAAGTGCCAATCCATTTAGGATGAGGCACTTTTCATTTGCATTCTTCCATATAGATTGCAAAGTGCTGAAAGATTTCTTGAAAGCAAGGGAGGATCGAGCCATCATCCCTATTAAAATCGCTATCAAATCGGAAACTTTTGTCGATATTCATGCAGTTCTTTTTGAAAACGATGGAAAGGACTTGATAGCATTTTTATATTTCGTTTTAATTCGCTTGTCTTTTTTCGATTATGTTGACATTCGTCGAGTTGATCAATATATTTATCTATTTTTTCACGTAGAGTTATGATGAACCCGATTGCAATATGTGATTTAGCCAACTCATGAAGATCGGCAGCAAGAGCCTTACTCAAATTCCGAAGATCCGGAAGGTGTAATGATTTTGTCACATAAAAAACCTCTGGCGTAAAGTCCTCACGGTAATCTTGCCCCGGGACTTGCTCCCAAAAGTCATTCCATTCTTGTAGGAGGCCGGTTTCATACAAAAAGAACTTTAAAAACCCGCATAACCATGCCGTACAACTTGTATTTCGTTTTTGGCAGCCTATACCGTTGACAAGATGTCCGCACCCTTGACAGCAGGAACCTCCATTAGCGATACAAACGTTACAAATGGAATCGGACCCGATCTCATGTAACGCATGAATTCCTACTGTTATGACGGTTTGTCTGCTTACCAGCATGAAAGACGTAGTCGATTCGTGAGAGGATGACGAAACTTGTTGTGATGTGTCATTACTCCTAGAGTCTGGCATTCGCACCCACTCCTTTTTTTAAGATAATAGAAGGTATAAGTTTCTACAGGTCATTACAACGACTTGAATCTAACGAAGATTAAATGCTCTATTTGGCGAAAATCAGCTCGTTTAAAAATCTAACGAAGATCAGTTGCGCTATGTGTGAACTTTCCAATCTTTTTTGTTAGGGGCAAATAAGATTATATATATTCGTTAGATTTCAAAAAGGCTCTTTATAGACGAAATAGCGCTCTCACGATTCGTTAGATCATTTGAGTGACTTCATCGGTAAACGTGCTCGTCCAAAGGGCGGCGGAAGCCGTTTATTCTAGTGTGAATAATCAAATAATCATATATTTGAATATAACGGGTATTATACAGGAGCTGTAACGAAATCACAATCCATGCACTGGTATACCTCTCTTTTTACAGTTTTTGTATATTGCGATCCTGAGTTAAATCATTAAAATGTGAGGCTCTTTTTGTAATTCCTTTACAAAATCCTTTTACATAACTTAGAAATTGTTGGTTGTTTTTTTTAACAAAGTATATTATTATCTACTTAATTCCTATTTGTTTAATTGGATATATGGGTTTAGTGTGATTCGGTGAGGAGGGACAATTGATTTGAGTACTGTGCCGGCTGTTAAAGCTGATCGATTGTATAAAAGCTTCGCGCAGGGCGATAAGCAAGAACAAGTGCTGCATGATATTTCCTTCGACATTGAGGAAGGGGAAATTGTTTCATTACTTGGACAAAGCGGTTGTGGCAAAAGTACGCTGCTTAATGTTATTGGCGGATTTGAAGGCAGTGACAGTGGCGAAGTGCGGATAACCGGCGATGTAGTTAAGCGTCCGGGCCGCCATTGCGTTATGCTGTTTCAAGAATATGGTCTGCTGCCTTGGCGTTCAGTATTGGCCAATGTAGAGATTGGGCTAGAAGCGCTGAGGCTACCCAAGAAGGAAGTGCAGGAACGTGCGCTTACTTATATTAGATTGGTGGGCCTAGAGGATAAAGCGTCCGCTTTTCCCAGTCAATTGTCCGGCGGGATGAAGCAGCGCACAGCGCTGGCTAGAGCACTCGCTATGAAGCCCAAGCTGCTGCTGATGGATGAACCGTTCGCCGCATTGGATACATTTACACGATATGCGCTTCAGGATGAATTGCTGCGTATTCAGCAGCAAGAGAAGGTTACAGTCGTTCTCGTTACTCATGATATTGACGAAGCTGTTTATTTATCGAATCGCGTGCTAATCATGCAGCCTTCTCCTGGTAGAATCAGTGACGAAATACGGATTGAAGCTGCCAGGCCGCTCGATCGCGGCCATGCGGATTTTCAATATTACCGCAAGCAAATATTAACGCAGTTCCGCTTGTCGGGGCTTCAGTCAGAGGAAGAATTCACCATATAGCAGGAGGAATCGGCTTTGAAATCATTCGTACATTTTAAGAATTTTCATGTAATGGCTATTATAGCAGTTTTACTCGTACTATCTGCTTGCAGCTCGGCCGGTAATGGCAAGGAAGCAAAGCCTGGTAATGAGAAGAAGCGTATAGTGCAGATCGGCTACTTGCCAATCACGCATGCCGCACCGCTTTATATTGAGGAAGAGCTTGGGCTTGCAGATGGAGGCTATGACAATTTTGAACTAAAGCTAGTGAAGTTTGGTTCCTGGCCAGATTTAATGGACGCGCTCAATACGGGGAAAATCGATGGGGCGTCTGTTCTGATCGAGCTCGCGATGAGAGCCAAGGAGCAAGGCGTCGACCTTAAAGCAGTTGCGCTTGGCCATAAGGATGGCAATGTCATCGTCGCCGCGCCGGATATTAATAGTGTGCAGGACTTGAAGGGCAAGCCGTTTGCCATTCCGCACAAATATTCAACGCATAACGTGCTGCTTTATCAGATGCTGAAGGGAGCAGGCTTGCAGTATACCGATGTTGAAGCCGTTCAATTGCCTCCTGCTGAGATGCCTGTTGCTTTAGCTGAAGGCAGAATTTCAGGATATGTCGTAGCGGAGCCGTTTGGCGCCAAAGCGGTTGTCATTGATAAAGGCAAGGTACTGTTCCAATCCGAGGAGCTATGGCCGGAATCAGTAGACTGCGCATTCGTTTTGCGCGGGGCGCTGATTAAGGATGAGCCGAATATTGCGCAGGAGCTGGTCGAGAAATATGTAGCTGCGGGAAAGGTAGCCGAGCAGAAGGATCAGCAGGCCAAGCAAATTTTGAAAAAATATATGAATGTGGATGACAATGTACTGGAACTGTCTTTGCAGTGGATCAAGTACGATGAGCTGAAGCTGGATGAAGCCTCCTATGAGGTGCTTCGCCAATATATGATTGAGATGGAGCTTTCCGAGCAGCCGCCTACGTTCGAGGAGTTTGTAGACAATTCACTTATTGAAAAGGTGCTGTAGTCCATGCGTGCTTTAAAGAAAACAGGTTATGTGCTTATCGCTTTGACGATTTTGCTTTCTTTGTGGCAATTAGTCGTATCTTTGGAGCTGTACGAACGATCGCTGCTCCCTTCTCCAGCAGATGTGGGTAATGCAATTGTAGAACTTATAAACACCGGAACGATATTCGAGCATTTCAGAGTTAGCCTATTCCGCTTTGTAACCGGCTATGTCTCAGCGTCTATTGTTGGTATTGTGCTCGGCATTCTGCTTGGAAGAATGAAGGTACTGTGGAATATTGTAGACCCTATCGTCCAAACGCTTCGTCCGGTGTCGCCAATTGCCTGGTCGCCGTTCATTGTATTGTGGTTTGGAATTGGCAATGCGCCTGCTATCGTCATTATATTTCTGGCAGCATTTTTTCCTGTATTGCTATCGACAGTTTCTGGTGTTAAAAAGGTGAATCCCATCTACATCAAGCTGGCGCAAAATTTGGAGCTTAGCCGGACATCGCTGCTGACTAAAGTTATTTTTCCGGCGGCATTTCCTACCATCGCCAATGGGCTTCATATTGCAGTGGGCACAGCGTGGATTTTCCTCGTATCTGGCGAAATGGTCGGAGCACAATCCGGACTAGGCTTTCTAATCGTAGACAGCCGCAACATGATACGCCTTGACTTGGTGCTTGCAGGCATACTGTTTATTGGAATATGCGGCCTGCTGCTTGACCAGTGCGTCCGCCTCTTCGAGCGATGGATGGAGAAGCAGTGGGGCATTATTCCCAAATAACATTGTAAAAGACGCTGTCAGCCCAAAGCTAGACTTTGGCTACAGCGTCCTCTGAGCGGTCAATTTCTACTGCTTTAACGTTTTCGGTTACTTTTTGGCATTCATCACAGTAGCATACGAGACGAACCTCATGACCGCATTCTTGATGCACAAGCTTTTTATAGCATTTTGGCAAATGCTGTTGCCCCCAAAGGAGCAGCGCATGAAAGACAGTTTCCAAGCTTTGACCGCTCTCAGTCAGCTTATAGTCGTAGCGCGGCGGATGAGAGGAGTAGAGGGAGACGGTAAGCATTCCAGCATCCTCCAAATATTTCAGCCGTTCGGAAAGCAGCTTGGAGGATAGTCCCTTTAAATTACTTTTAATTTCGCTGAAGGTATGATGCCCAATCAATAACTCATGAATGATCAGCAGCGTCCATCGGTCGCCGATCAGATTAAGTGTTTGAGCGATATTGCAGGGCAAGTCGTATCTGGTTTTCATTGCGGTCCTCCTACTATGTACGTGGAACTTATATATTGACTAGATATACGCTACGAAAGGAATCATTCTTCCGATCGCTGTTGTACTCAGATTTTTTGATTCTATGATGTAATGGGGAAATCCGACTACAAAGGCGAGCACTTTCGTTTCTCCAGAACGATCCCTTTTCTTCGTTTTTTAGTCTAATCTTTTGTTCCACCTATATGGTTTAAATTTTACACTAAGTATTAAAAGTTAACAATCGCAAGCCACTACATTAAAAAGGAGATTGATTTCAATGTCATTATTTCTAATCGAGTCCAGCTTTGAGGGAAAAGTAAACGAGGTTAATGAATTTAATGCGCTAGTTGCCAGCCTTCGTGAGACGGTTGCTGCAAAAGATGTAAAGCTGCTGGAGGTTCAAGTTTCCAAAGGATTTGATCGAGCATTCTTTATTTTCGAGGGCAGTGAGTCTGATATTCGTGCAAGTCTTGAAGACGCGCAAGTTTCTATTTTGCTATTAAAGGAAGTTCGCTTGATTGGCAAGCAGCAGGAGGAAGTTGGCGCTTATGATGAAGGGCTGAACTATTTGGTAGAGTGGAACTTGCCGGAGCATTTGACGATGGAGCAATATTTGGAGAGAAAAAGAAATAATTCCGTACATTATGCAGAGGTTCCTGAAGTATCCTTCTCCCGCACGTATGTTTGCGAGGATATGACGAAATGTCTATGCTTCTACAACGCACCGGACGAGGCTGCTGTAAAGCGCGCCCGTGAAGCGGTAAAAGCGCCAATTGACGCCATTACAGAAATTTTGCCTAAGGAATAGAGCGATGCCGACCATGAATGCTGAGTCATTTCGCGGGCTGGGAGAAATCGTTAAACAAAATTTAAAGCCGTATGTAAAACGGATTGATGTAGACGCTTATTACCCTGCTGATTACTTGACTGCGCTAGGACGAGAAGGGTATTTGAGTTCTGCTGGCAAGGAGCAGGCGGACGTTCGTGTTAACTCCGTAAAGCTGTTGGAGGAAACATCCGCAACCTGTATGACAACAGGCTTTAATTTGTGGTGCCATCAGGCGCTGCTAACTTATGTAAGGCATAGTGAGAATGAGAAGCTGAAGGGGCAATTGCTGCATCGGCTCGAAAATGGTGAACTCCTTGGCGGAACCGGTCTGTCTAACCCAATGAAGTTTTATGCGGGGATTGACCAGCTTTATCTTAAAGCTAAGCGAGTGGAAAATGGCTACTTGTTATCCGGTAATTTGCCGATGGTATCGAATCTCGGTGAAAACCACTGGTTTGCGGTAATTGCTGCAGCCGATGATAATAAGCGAATTATGACTGTTGTGCCTTGCCATTCGGCAGGACTTAAAATGATCGAGCAAACAGGCTTTCTCGGACTTAACGGCAGCGCCACTTATGCTTGCCAATTTCGTGATGTGCTCGTACCTGACGACTGGGTGTTGTCTGACCAGGCTGATGATTACGTACAAATCGTGCGGCCGACCTTTGTTTTGTACCAAATCCCGCTCGGACTTGGCGTTATTGCCGCATCCCTGCATGCCATCCGGCAAGCCAAGGATAAACAGTGCGGTTGCAACTCATACTTGCCTGTACAGGCGGAGCAATTGGAGAGAGAGCTGGAGCGTTTGCGCGCGGAGACGCTGCGCCTTGCGGCAGCGCCGGATATTCAGGCGTTATGGCCAGACCTTCTTAAGGTTAGGCTTGCCACAGTGTATTTAACCTTGAACGCAGTGCAGGCTTGCATGCTGCATCAAGGAAGCGCAGGCTACACATTCAGCAGCCATCCTTCACGCAGATTGCGCGAAGCTTACTTCTTCGCCAACCTGACACCGACGGTTCGTCATTTGGAGAAGCTTACGAGTAGAGTTCCGGTAGACGAATAGGGTCAGTATAATGAAGGAACGAAGCTGAATGCATTTTGTTCAGGTTGTTGAAAGCTCTAACGAATCCTAGCAGCGCTATTATACCGAAAAAGCTCGTTTTAAAAATGTAACGAATCCTGACGTGCTTATTAGCT
Source organism: Paenibacillus sp. GXUN7292 (assembly GCF_050864975.1). Lineage (NCBI taxonomy): Bacteria > Bacillati > Bacillota > Bacilli > Caryophanales > Paenibacillaceae > Paenibacillus > Paenibacillus sp. GXUN7292. The sequence continues at coordinate 8,526 of NZ_JBOZWO010000044.1, forward strand.
GTAAAACGCAGCTTAAATGACCATTTGTTCACAGATAGCGCCTTTACGATGCGTTACAATTTCAAAAGGTACATTTTATACGATATAGCGCTTCTAGGATTCGTTACAAAAAGAAACGCTTCTGTGCTTCACTTTAGATTGATTAACTGGGAGATCTAGTTGCATACTTGCGAACATATTAACTAAAGGAAGAAGTGGGACAACGTCCACTTCTTCTTTTAGTTGTAATAGATATTGCTCATCATCAGTTTGTGATTTTGTTTACATATGAGGATATATTGAAAAAAACTAGTGAAATAATTAAAAGTATACTTGTTGTATCTTTAATGAGGAAACAAATTGCTCCAATTAATAAAAGTCCAAATAAATTAAAGGATAGGAGTCTAGCCAAAAAAGAATTTTTTATTATTTTGGCTATAACGTACTTTAAAGAACTAACTAAAGTATGAAATATATATAGACTTAAAAAAAATAAGGAGAAAACAGCAAAACCAAGATCTGAAGTATAAGAATTAGAAACCAGGGAGTTATCCATGGTTGTAACTAAGAAACTATACACTAAGCTTAGAATTAAGGAGAGGATTATTGCATCAAACAAGAATTCTTTTTCTAGCGATTTCATCTTCAGTGCTCCTTTAACTAAAAGTTCCCTTCCCAATAATCAGCGATCATATTGCTTTTTAGACGCTTATTGCTAGGTAAATGTTTTCTAAATTTGCGAAAAGTGTTGGAAAGTTCAAATTTTCTCCTTATACCCGTTCCTATATTTCAACGGTTAATGCGCTTGTCTAAAGGACGTCGGAAGCCGTCTATCCTCAAATAATGAAAATTTCTTCCAATTACACCTCTGATGAAATAAAATTTCAACGAATCGACATAAAGCACCATACATTTCTTGTGAATGATTGTAATATGGCAACAGCGGTCGGAAGCCAAACTTGCGCACAGTGCTAATCCTTTCGGTTGCTTGTTACCCTATTCCCTACGAATCAGCAGTTCGACCAGATCCATACTTTTATGGAGAAACAGAAATATACTAGTAAAAATAATATGTAGAAGGAGGGAAAGAAGGTTGCAGCGTACCCTCTATTGGAAGCTTTTCGCCAACTATTTCATGCTTATTCTTATTCCTCTCCTTGCAGCCAGCTTGCTCATTCATCTGTTCGTCGTGCAAATGATCGAGAATGATGCCGAGCGCTACAACACAGTTATTATGAATCGTTTCTCCGAGCAGACGGACACGGCTCTGCACCAATTACAAACGAGCATGATCCATTTGCTGAGCACATCGAATTTGAAAAGCTTGCTGCTCCTCCCAGACCAATCGGAGGAACACTCTGAACGCCGAATGGAACTGCTTCATTCCTTGCGCGATCAGCTGCAGCAGCTGGAATCGAATGAAATGGTCGATCATGCCTACTATTATTTTGCCGGTAAGGATTTGATTGTCGCCGCTGAAACCTATACATCCAAAGCCTATTATTACGACGAACGGCTGCAAATTAGCAAGCAAAGCCGAAGAATGCTGGAGGCAGAGCTTTATGGGAAGAAAATGATGGACTTTCTCGAGACTGCAGCTCTTACAACGGCAGTAAGCTATCCGTTTAACAGCAACGATCCAGATGTATATTTGCTTGTAGCGCTTCGCTCCGACAAGCTGCGCAAGCAAATTACAATCGATGAGAAGTGGGTTACGGGGACGGCGATTATGAATGCTGCAGGCAAAATAATAGCCGATGCAGGTTTGTCCCCACAGGTGCAGGAGGAGCTGACCAGGCGGATCAGAGCAGGGAGCATTGATGGAAGCAGTCGTTTTATTGTGGATGGACAGATGGGGCAATCCTGGATGAAATCTGTTTTTAGTGAATCCTGGCATTATATCAGCCTGGTAGATTTGAAAGCACTTATGAAGCCTGTCCGTATCGTACAGGGGGCGAGCTGGCTGTTCTTTATTTTTTTTCTTATTATCGGCGGTTTTGTTTCTAATCAGCTGAGCAAACGCCTGTATCGGCCTATCCGTGAAATCAATGATGAGCTGAAGCTGCATCACATGCCGGCACCGGGAGCTAATCGTGAGGGCAATGAGCTGGATATGATCAAGCGCTATTCACAGTCTATTATGGTGAAAAATAAAGAGCTATACCAATTGGTTTCAGGAATGCAGCCTTTTATGCAGGAGCAATTTGTTACGCAGCTGCTGCTTGGCCAATATAGAGATGAGCTGTCAATAGACTATTATGCCAGAGAGATTGGTTTTGCTTACAATAAGCATACGCCAAGAACGGTGATTGCTATTGCCTTGCACTTTAATGCTGTTCCGTATGCGTCCATCTCCGAAACCTCCAAAATGTTCTGGTTAGCTGAACTGAAGGATAAAATTGCTGACGCGGGTACCGGCCATCTATGGTTTTGCCTGACCAAGCCGGACGTTCTTGCCTGTGTGCTGCATCACAAGTCTGATGCTTTAGCAGCGTCAAATGAGCAGGAACACTCATTTTCAGATTATGATTCGGCTGCTCTCAAAAGTGAGGCATTACGTGTGGCAGAGCGTATACAAGCGCTTCTGCTGCAGCATGGCAAAGATTATTGCAAGGCTACTATCGGGGTTGGCAAACCGGTTAAACAGCTGGATTCCCTTCATCGCTCCTACGAAAATGCAGTAGACCAACTCATTTATCGCGGCCTTAAGCAAACGGTTGAAATATGCGCGAATGATTTTTCTGAATCGAAAGAAACGCAGCAAGCCGAGGCTTTTTTATCGAGCCAGGAAGTAGCTCAAATGATGAATCAGTATAAAGTGGGGCAGTTGGATGAGCTGCTGCAATTTGTATTGAAATTGCTGGAGGACGGGGAGAAGCGGGATGCAACCGCTGTACAAATTAAATATTTATGCACGGATGTGCTGCATACCTGGATTCGCGCATTAGAATTGGAGCGTCATGACTGGAACGTCCCTTATTACTACAATTTGTTTGACAGAATCAATCGCTGTATGACCTGGGAGGAGCTGCGCAGCAGCTTTACTGAAATTCACCGGCAGTTGTTCAGCAAGCCACAGAGCAGTAAAGGCGGGCAGTTTGCAGAAATATTGCTGTATATCGAGCAGCATATTGACCAAGAGCTGTCCATTGAACACTTTGCAGAGCAAATGAAAATGTCGACGGGTCATTTCAGCCGCAAGTTCAAAGAAGAGGTTGGAGAGAAGTATGTAGAGTATATTGCGAAAATAAGGCTGAACCGTGCTAAACAGCTGCTGCTCGACACGGATCTGAAAATGGATGACATCGCGGAACAGGTAGGCTATTGGGGGCGTAATTCTTTAATACGCGCATTTCGCAAGTACGAAGGCATTACACCCGCCAAATATCGCTCGATTCATATGCCTGATTAAAGGGCATTTATTTTCCGAAAGTCTCATTATTTTCTTGCTGCATGGCGCTGAAGTGCCATTTTCCTGCGTGGCAAATGAAGCGCCTTTATACAAATAACCATGCTTTACGGCGGTCTGCAATCCATATATAGTTTGAGCTACAACAAATTTGTAAGGGCTTACACGGCGGAGGTGAAAAGGAATGACGCGCCTGGGACGAATGGGTTACGTGCTGAAAAAGCACAGGACGCTATATTTGCTCATGCTGCCCGGTATTTTGTATTACATCATTTTTAAATATGTTCCGATGTATGGCATCATTATCGCTTTTCAGGATTATTCCGTAGGCCGCGGCATTTTGGGCAGCAGGTTTATTGGCCTAAAGCATTATATTGAGTTTTTCTATGTAACGCCAGATGCGTGGAAGCTTATACGCAATACCATCATGTTAAACGTGTACGATTTGATCTTTCATTTCCCTGCGCCGATTATTCTAGCCATTTTATTCCATGAACTAAGAGGGAAATGGTTTAGGCGTTTTGTGCAAAACATCAGCTACTTGCCCCATTTTCTTTCTACTGTTGTTATTGCCGGTATTATGGTCACTTTTCTATCCCCCACAACAGGCGTTATCAATCATTTGCTCGTACAATGGTTCGGCATCGAACCGATTATGTTTCTCGGTTTGCCCGAATGGTTCCGGACGCTGTATGTAGGCTCGGAAATATGGCAGAAGGTCGGTTGGGGAACGATTCTTTATTTGGCTGCAATAGCCGGCATCGACCCGCAGCTGTATGAAGCGGCGAAGATGGATGGCGCTAACCGGTTTCAGCAGATGCGGCATATTACCTTTGTCGGTATGATGCCAGTCATGATCATTTTGTTCGTGCTTACACTGGGCAATTTTATGGAGGCGAGCTTTGAAAAAATATTGCTTCTGTACAACACGATGAACTATGAGACTTCTGACGTTATTAATACTTTTGTGTATAGACGCGGTATTTTGGATGCTGATTTCAGCTTTGCGACAGCGGTAGGACTATTCCAGTCGGCAATTGGGTTTATTTTGGTCGTAACTGCCAATCGGATTGTACGCAAATATTCGGAAACAAGCCTATGGTAATGGAGGTGTGAGATGAGAAAGCAGGAAACATTCGCCTCGCGGCTGTTTGATGTTGGCAATATTTTGTTCATGCTGGTGCTGGTAGTCGTCATGATGTATCCGCTGGTTTACGTATTCTCTGCCTCCATCAGCAATAACGCCCTTGTTGCCAGCGGTGCTGTACTTCTTTTTCCGAAGGATATTACATGGATTGCCTATGAGCAGCTTGTTAAAAGATCGGAGCTGTGGATCAGCTACTGGAATACGATTCGTTATGCGTTCGTTCATATGGTGTTTACGCTTGCGGCAACCTCTGCTATGGCTTATCCGCTGGCGAAGCGCTGGCTGCCCGGCCGCAGACTAATATTGATGCTGGCTGCTTTTACATTGCTGTTCAGCGGCGGGATGATTCCAACCTTTCTAGTCGTGCAAAAACTAGGCATGCTGAATACAATATGGGCGATTGTGCTGCCTACGCTGATCAGCACCTGGCATTTGTTTATTATGCGAACGTTTTTCGAGGCGCTGCCAGCCGAGCTGGAGGATGCGGCAGCGATAGACGGCTGCGGCCCGATGCAAATACTGATGCGTATCGTTGTGCCGCTGTCCTTGCCTGTATTTGCAACGATCAGCTTATTTACAGTCGTCAATCAATGGAATGCATTTTTTAACGCTCTTATCTATTTAAGCGATCGCGATATGTATCCTCTGCAAATTATGCTGCGCAATATTTTAATAGCCGGACAGAATGTGCAGGGTGAAGGGGATATGACTCATCTGGAGACACTGAAATACGCCATGATTATTATCGGAACGCTGCCTATTCTATGCATGTATCCGTTCGTTCAAAAATATTTTGTGCAGGGAACGATGATTGGCGGGATCAAGGGGTAGTAAGTGTCGATTTGTTGTGGACTACGATTCGTGAAGCAAAAGAAAAGGAAAGACGCTGCGATCAAGTTTGGACTTCCGACCGCTGTTGTACGCCGATTTTTTGTATTATATAAACCCTTAAAGGTTAAAATTGGCCTACAAAGGCGGACGCTGCCGCTTCTCCAGTTCCAATCTCGCTCTCCGCTCACCCTTTCTATCCTTCTCTACAATAAATCGACATTAGTTAAATAGTTATGAATCAACTTGATCTATCATTGCTCGCCGAGAGGAATCCCACTTCTACAAGTGACGAGGTGAATTGGTGGCTTCCTGAATCTTCCCACAAGAAATTCTTCCCTTCCAAACTCATTAGCGATATAATTTATGTGAGAACGCATGTTCTCGTATTGTATTGCGAAAGGGGGGGAAGTCATGCCAGATTTAACGTTCAAGTACAGAACCTTGCAGGTGTGGATCAAGCCGGGCCATCGTTTGTTTCCCTACTTTGATCAAGCATGTCAGAATGCTAAGAACTTATATAATACGACTAACTTTTACATCCGACAGATATTTACCGCTTTTGGGCGGAAAGATTCCCTGCAACCGTTGCAGCAGCAAGTGTTGGATACATTGACAGCGCATATTGACGTCATGAATGAACGGCGGAGTGAAAAGAATCATTCCTATCCGTTCGAGCTGCCAACGTCAGAGAATCCCTTTATTGATTATAACTTTTTGGATGCTTTGTTCAAAGTGATGGATCAAGCTGATTATCGATCCCTTCCGGCGCAGAGCAGTCAGGGAATGATGAAGGTCGTCTTCAACAATTGGAAAGCCTTCTTTGCAAGTGTCAAGGACTATCGTAAGCGCCCGGAGAAGTATAGCGGGAAGCCTCGTATTCCAGGATACGCTCGAAGAAAGATGAAGGAGGTGGTGTTCTCCAATCAGGATTGTGTCATCAAAAAACAGAAGTTTCTCAAACTTCCCGGAACCAAGCAGCAATTGAACATCGGCAAGCTGGGTTGCACGGGCGGCAAACTGAAGCAAGTGCGTGTTGTCCCAAGCCATGGACAATACGTAGTCGAAATGGTCTTTGAGCATCGGGTCGAACAAAAGGAAGTCACATCAGAATATGTGCTCGCGATTGATCTTGGTGTCGACAATCTTGCAACCATCGTCACGACAACTGGAACCAAGCCGGTGGTGGTGAAGGGCAAGAGGGTGAAAGCGATCAATCAATATTTCAACAAAATGAAAGCGTATTATACCGGTATTCTTCGTCACGGTAAGCAGCCGCGAGAAGGTAGACATACATCCAGACGCTTGGAACGGCTGCATCTGAAGCGCTATCGCCGAATCAAGGACTACTTTCATAAAGCGAGTTATCATATCGTCCAATTCGCTGTAGAAGAGCAGGTAGGTACTATTGTCATTGGGCATAACGATGGCTGGAAACAAGCAGCTAGGATGGGACGGCGCAATAATCAAGCCTTCTGTCATATTCCCCATCAGATGCTCATCCACATGATCCAATATAAGGCGGCTGAACAGGGATTGACGGTCATCCTGACCGAAGAAGCCTATACGTCAAAAGCCAGCTTTTTGGATCAAGACCCGTTGCCGGGATATGACGAAGAGGGAACATGGAGCTTCTCGGGCAAACGGATGTGCCGCGGGCTGTATAAGAGCGCGCAAGGCTTGATTCATGCCGATGTGAACGGTGCAGCCAATATTATGCGAAAAGTATTCCCAAACGTCTCCGCCAAAGGAACGAATGGGATAGAGGGGTTGGATGGTAACCAGACCATCAACGTGTCAACTCCACTGATGTTAAGCAACCTGAGATAGCTTAGGAAGATACATCAGAAACCCTCACTTTAATCGGAGCGATAGCGTAGATAAGTGATGGGAATATTCATATGAAGTTCAAATGAAGAGGGAGGTTAGGCTATGAAGCGATCCTGGTTCACTACAGCTTTAGCTGCGATTATGCTTGTCTCTTTGGTCCTGACGGCTTGCTCTGGCACAAAGGGCGGCGATGGCAAGTTAAGTCCTGACAAACCAGTCACTTTCTCGTGGCTCGTCTATGACAGGGTTGAAGGGAAAGTGCGGGATGATTGGGAGATTTTCAAAGAAATCGAGAAGAAAACAGGCGTGAAAATTCAATTCCAGATTGTCAGCCAGGAAGGGCTGGAAGAGAAGCGGCAAATTATGATGGCGACGAATTCCACGACAGATTTTATACATGTTCCTACACAGGATGGCAGGGAGCATGGGCCTGATAAGGTATTTTTAAATTTAGAAAAATATTTGGACAAAGCGCCAAATCTGAAAGCCTTCTATGATAAATATCCAGAGGCAAAAGCGCTTGCGACAGGCTCGGATGGCGGGCTGTATACGGTGCCTCAGCTCGAGGGCGATGCGGAAGGAAAGGGCTTCAATTTTATATGGTATGGCAGAAAGGATTTAATTGATAAGTACAATCTGCAGCCGCCGACTACTGTAGATGAATTTTATAACTATTTAAAGGCATTAAAGGAAAAAGAACCGGGCACTTATCCGTTGATATCTAACGCTATAGTGGGCGATACCGGCTTGTATACGACCTTCGGCAGAATTTTTACAGGCATTCATGGCTTCTATAATATTGATCCAACATCTGACCGTTATGAATTTGCGCCTTACCATGCCGGCTATAAAGATATGCTTGTGTTTTTGAATAAGCTGTATGCCGAAAAGCTGCTTGATCCTGAGTTCTCCTTGCTGACGCAGGCGCAGTGGGAAGAGCGGATATTGACGGGCAAGTCGCTTGTAACTTACTTCTGGAAAGCGGATATGGAGATGCTTATCTCCAAGGCCCGCAATGCTGGCATCAGCGAATATGATTTGGATGCTACGCCGCTCTTCGCGGCTGACGGCATTAAAAACTATCAGTTCTCCAGACCGATCGTAGGAACGACGGGAAGAGCCATTTCCGCCAAGGTAAAGGATAAGGAGCGGGCCGTTCAGTTTCTCGATTACCTGTTGAGCGAGGAAGGGCGGAACTATTTATCACTAGGGATTGAAGGCAAGACCTATACGTTGGAGGATGGCAAGCCAGTGTACAATCCTGAATTCGGCACATCGCCGTTTGCGATTCTGCGTAAGGATTGGGGCGTTTGGTACGATATGGTTACGCTTGACAATGCGATATCCAGAGAGGTGTGGGAGCGCGGGCTGAGCGATAAGAGCAAGGAGATTAATGCCAGCTACGAACAATATATTATTCCTTCTCCTAAGCAAATTGTAAAAACAGAAGAAGAGCTGGAGCTGGAAAAATCGAAGCTTAACAACCTTAACAAGTTTTTGGAGCAAAAAATAACCGAGTTCGTTACAGGCAAAACACCAATTAATGACGAGAACTATAATCAATTCATCGACCAGGCGAAAAAGCTCGGTTCTGATGATTTGCTGAATATGTACAACGAAGCTTACACGAGAACTTACGGCGGAAAATAAATAAAAAAAAGCGGAGGATATAACAGCATGGACGATTTCAAAATCATTGATGTCGATGTCCATAATGAACAGGATGACGCCGCGCTGATTCCTTACTTGCCCGAGCCGTGGCGCTCCCGCGTAGCGTCTTCGGGCATCGGCTACGCCGGTTCCGGCTATTACTCGCCTATCGGCGTCATGAAGAAGGACTCGATCCCGCCTGGAGGAGGCAAAGCAGGCTCGGACGCTGATTTTATGATCAAGCAGTTAATTGAAGGGTATAACCTGGACTATGCTGTGCTTACCGGCGTCGTGTACAACATATCCAGCACACACGACCCCGACTATGCGGCTGCCATCTGCTCAGCCTACAACGATTATTTAATAGCGGAGTGGCTGGGCAAGCACAAGGCGTTCAAAGGCGCCATGGTTGTGGCGACGCAGGACCCGCTGCTCGCGGCGCGCGAAATTGACCGGATTGGCGGTCATCCCGATATTGTTGAGGTGATGATTTCAAGCGCGGCGCGCTCGCCGCTGGGGCAGCGTCATTACCATCCGATTTATGAAGCGGCACAGCGCAACGGCTTGCCGTTAGCGATTCATCCAGGAGCAGAAGGCGGCGGCAGCTCGACTGCTCCTACCGCTGCAGGCTATCCCTCGCGTTATATAGAATGGCATACTTGTTTGTCACAAATGTTTATGGTGCACTTGGTCAGTATGGTATGCGAAGGAGTATTCGTTAAATTTCCGAATCTTAAAGTGGTGCTGGTAGAAGGGGGAGTAGCCTGGCTGCCTGCCCTGATGTGGCGGCTTGATAAAAACTACAAGGCGCTGCGCGCAACGGTGCCATGGCTGAAAAAACTGCCGAGCCAGTATATTCGAGAGCATTGTTATTTATCGACCCAGCCGATTGAAGAGCCTGACAATCCGCAGCATTTAGTCGATTTGTTCAATATGATCGATGCCGAAAATATGCTGTTGTATTCGAGTGATTATCCGCATTGGGATTTTGACTCGCCTACTCAAATATTGCGGAAGCTTAGTCCGGAGGCTCGCAAAAAGATCTTTTACGAAAACGCAAAGCAGCTATATAAACTGTCATAATGCGCAGGTAGAAGGAGGATGGCTATGGCGGTGCATTATGTGCTAAAGGAAGGTGACATTCCAAGGGGCGGGCATGCCGTTATTGAAGTCGAAGGAAAGCAGATTGGCGTGTATCGGCTTGAGGATGGCTATGCAGCTATTTTGAATTACTGTCCTCACCAGGGAGCGCCGATGTGCTCCGGGCATGTCACGGGTACGAACCTGCCCTCGGGCGTATACGAATATGACTATGGAAGAACAGGAGAAATTATACGATGCCCATGGCATGGCTGGGAATTCGACCTTCGTACCGGCAAATCCTTGTTTAGCGACAAGACAAGAGTGAAAAAGTATGACGTGGTTGTAGAGGACGGGAAAATAGGCATTGTGACCGGTAAGAATTAATACGCGGGATGCTGGGAATTTCCCAGTTGGTCAGTCGTTCCGTTATTACGTCCCAAATCGCAGTTTTGAGGTGGCAAAGTGACAGGCGTTCCGTTATTGGTCCATAAATCGCAGAAAAAGCACTATTGAGAGCCGAATAGAGGAATGTGTGTCCGCGAAAATGAAAAAATGGCTGCTTTAAGGCAAATAGCGGAATGTGTGACCATCTCGCGGCCGGTAAAATAATAAAAAGCACGCAGCGCCTAATAGGGGGAATGCGTGCTTTTTATTGCTGCGCTAGCCGCTTAGCATGATCAATTCATGATCAATTGTTCAGGCGGCTAATATAGCTTGAGACAGAATCAAAAGGCAGTCTGATTTGCACGACGCCGTTGCCAAAACGTTCTGTCGCACCGGACCAATTCCGGCATTTGGCGATTAAACGATCATTTTCATATTGCTCTTGCGAAATCCAAAACGAAAGGGTGGTCGTATCTGGGTGTTTGTTTTGAATCAGATCAATAAGCGAGGATAAACATTTTGAAAATAGCCGGGTTTTACGGCTGGCTGCTGCCAAATAACAGACCTCAATCTGGCATATTTGGGGGTCAGCATATTCCTGTTCGCTCGTGCCATGGACAATGCCGAAGGCGCCAACCAGCTCATAGGGATCTTCCTCGAAGACCAGCAATACTTGGCCAAGGATGAGCGGGCTGCTGATTAGGCTCAGCTTCATGCCGAAAGGATATGGCAGGCCCAGCTTGTCATGATGCTGCAATAAGAAGCGTAAATAAGCATCATGATTCTTTTCAAATCTGGCAGGATGAATAATGAATGGCATAATTATGGCTTAACAACGCGCAAAGCATCGTTTGCCATTACAATTTTTTCAATTTTAACTCCACTCTTTGTTCCTTTCAACGATGGTGGTTGAGGTACCATATTTGTTTCCTCCTTTTCAATATAAAAGTTTTATACTGTCTCATATTTCATCGGTAAACGCGCCTGTCCAAAGCCGTTTATCCTTGACAGTTACTACTGGTAGAAACATTATAACAAAGAGAATTTTGCAAGAAAAGATTGAAAATGAGAAATAGGTGCTGAAAAAACGCGCTCTTCTCCAATCGTCCCCGGGCGGTCGAAATGACTTGTAGTAAGTTTGCTGTAAAGCTTGCATAAATACTCATTGTCAATAAGTGCGGCAAATTGCACCTGTTCTACTGTTGGATACTCTTTAGCCAATATGTGGATCAAGAAGCTCAGGCCGCGCATAAACATTCGGCTCAGCTTATATTCTTTTTTGCATACTGCGATGTCTACATAGGCAATTTGCTTATTGCAAAATTGTTCATCCTCCGTGCCGATGAAAAAGGCGGTGACGCCAATAATATCGCCGTTTCCGTCCTTTACTGTGATGATATGCCCATTTGTAACGTAACCGTATATTAGGGCCACCATATCTGTCGTCGTATAGGCGGGATGAATCATATGCTTATGCTCTATTATAAACAATGCAGCCTTTGCCAGATTGTGATCGTCATTACAAATTGAAATAAACATTGCCTGCCTCCCTGTTAAACTAATTCAGAGCCTTATTGTGTAGTTGCTTCTTTCATCCTCTGCAGCAGGGTATGCTCCAGTGAATCCAGCAATTGCGGGTGCTGCTCTACTAATCGCCCGAAGGATTCTCTTCTAATTGCCAATAATATGCCATGGCCTATAGATTTGACTGTGGCTGTGCGCGGGATATTGCGGATTAGGGCAATTTCACCGAAGTAATCGCCATCCTGCAGCATTGCAACTCGTTTATTGGATAGATCGGCTTGCTGCTTTAAAATTTCAAAGCGGCCATGCGCAATTAAATAAAAGGTATTGCCCTGTTCGCCTTCGCGAATCACTACTTCATCAGGCTGGCAGGTTACAGTTGTAAAAAGGGAGGACAGCTGCTGCAGAGCTGGCAGCTCAATGCCTGCAAAGAATGGCAGCATAGCAAGCCGCTCCGCTTCTACCGCAGCCAGCTGTCCATCCTCGGAAAGCTTGAAGCCATGCTGCTTTTCCCATAGAGAATGAAATAATCCCTGCCCGTCAATCAAATCCGCAAAGCTTCCTTGCTCGGCGATATGCCCATCTTGGAATACATAAATATAATCAGCATCTCTGGTAGAGGCCAGGCGATGGGTGACGGAAACGATCGTATGCTTGCCTTTAAGCGAAGCAATCATCTGGTTGATTTCACTTTCATTAATCGGGTCAAGCGCAGCGGTCACTTCATCCAGCAGCAGCAGCTTGGGCTTGCGCAGAAGCGCTCTGGCAATCGCTAGACGCTGGCGTTCGCCGCCGGACAGCGATGCGCCATCATGCTGGATGACGGTATTATAACCCATAGGCCAGTTCGCAATCGTAGAGTGAATTTGTGCTTGTGACGCAGCGTCCACCAGCGCTTCTTGACTATTGTCAGCAGCAGCGATTTGCAGGTTTTCTGCTATTGTCGTGTTGAACAGGAAGGTGTCCTGCGTAACCATCGTCATCATCTCGCGCAAGGAGGCATCCTCTGCTTCACGCAAATCGACGCCGTTGAAAGTGATCGAGCCCTGTATCGGATCATAGAAGCGGGCAAGCAGCTTCAAGGCGGTGCTTTTTCCGGAGCCGCTGGGACCGACGAAAGCAATATAGCTGCCAGGCGCAATCGTAAGCTCGATTTGCTTCAGCAGCGCAGCATTGCTTTCATAGCCAAAGGAAACCTGCTGCAGGTGAACTTGCGGCAGCACAGGCTCAAGCTTAATGGGATGAGCCGATTGAGGCAGCTTCGTGTCCTGCTCCAACAGCTCATTGACACGTTTGAAGCTGACGGCGGAATCTATCATTTCGGGAAGAAGCACGCTAAGATTTGTTGCAGATTGGCCAACGCTCATAAATAAAGTGAAAAAGGCCATAAAGCTTCCAATCGTTAATGCATCTTGAAAGATGAGGTAGCCGCCAAAGCCGATCATAATGCCGTTAAGCAGCAGCAGCGAAATAAGCGGCAGTCTGGTCATCCAGGTATGTATAAGGTGAAGTCTAAGGCCGGAGCGGTAAATGCCGCTGATCTGGCCCTCAGCCTGCTGCTGAAAGGACGCTCCTAAATTTAAGTTTTTAATAGTGGAGTGGCCTTTGATCATTTCATCAATGGTGTTGGAAAACTGTTCTTCCGATTGCTTGTAGCTCTCGGAGGCCTGTTCTGCTTTTCCTTGCAGCAGCTTCGGGCCGATAAACATGAGCGATGACCCAAGCAGCATGACAAGCGTCAGCCGCCATTCAAGCGAAAGCAAGAGGCCAAGCCCAAGGACTAGTGCTAATGCTTCTTTTATGAGAAAAGGGCTGGTCGTACTTATAACGCGATCTATTGCATCCATATCGCTTGAGAAGCGGGATACGAGATCGCCTACTCGAAATCGGGAGAAGAAGGGAGCTGTTTGCTTTTGAATATGCTGGAATAAGCGTTCTCGCAAATTTCGGATAGCGATGCCGCTTACTTTTCCGATGGAATAATCACCGAAGGCGCCAGCGGCAATGCTGAGTAAGCCGCCAATTAGAAGCAGGGACAGTATAAATATAAATACTTGCCAGTCTTTATCGGTAAAGGCGTCGTCGACAATATATTTCAAGCTTAGCGTTGAAAAAGAGGCATATCCTATCTCGATGAAAACACTGATAACAAATAGAATGGACAGCCATTTATGCTTTTTTACAGAGCTGCTAATTAACTTCCCGGATTTCACGCTTGCCGACCTCCTAATCTATCTATTATTTTTTAATATATAAGAATTATAAGTTTTTAACAATTGTACTCCTTCATTTCTTTGGAGGAAATGCCATCATTATGTCGAAATAATTGTTTTAAAAGGAGTGAACATGATGAAGCTATCCTTTACAACGCTAGGCTGTCCGAAATGGACGATAGACGAAATTATTGAACGTGCAGCACAGTATGGGTTCGATGCGATTGATTTTCGCGGACTTGGCGACGAGCTAGATGTGTTCAAGCTGCCTGAATTTACAACGAATTTAGAGCAGACGAAGCAGAAAATATCGGCGGCAGGCCTTGCGGTCTCATGCTTTTCCAGCTCTGTCCAGCTAGTATCGGAGCAAAATTTTGATAAAAATTGCAAGGAAGTTGAAGAATATGCAAAGCTATGTGAGTATTTTGGAGCGAAGTATATTCGTGTATTTGGCGGCCGATTCGAAATGGATCGTGAGCAAGCGGTGCAAATTGCAGTCCGTCAGCTTCAGCAAATGGCTGATATTGCAAGCCCTCATGGCGTAAAGCTGCTTATTGAAACGCATGACGCCTGGATTTCATGCGATGAGCTCGTCAAAATTATGGAGCAGGTCAATCCGCAGCAGGTCGGTATTCTATGGGATGTGCATCACCCATACCGTATGGTGCAAGAGGATCCTCAGCGCACATGGGAAGTGCTTGGCAAGTGGATTGAATATGCACATGTGAAGGACTCCTTGCCAGCGCCGGATACAACGTTAGGCTTCCGTTATTGCTTGACGGGAGAAGGGGATGTTCCTCTTGAACAAATCTATCGGCTGCTCACACAAAACGGTTATGATGGCTATTACGCGCTGGAATGGGAGAAAAAATGGCTGCCAGACCTGGCTGAGCCTGAGATTGTCTTCCCGCAATATGTAAGCTTTATGCGTGCATTGCGCAGCGGACAAGTTGTATAAGTTTAATTGAAAAAGCCTGCATTTTAAACCGATACATCGGCTTATATGCAGGCTTTTATAATTCGCAACAATGTTTTTTTCAGCGGATCTTGGGCAGCGTCCTTGCATTTATCGAGAAACTATACGTTTTTGGACAAGGTCGGTGTAACGCGTTCCTTTTTACGGTCAATCGTTATCCATATCAATCCTACAGCCATAAGCGCTGCGCCAGCAATTTGCATCATGGCGATGCTTTCATCGAACATAAAATACCCTGTAATAACGGCGCTGGCAGGAACGGCATAGCGGAAAAAGTTAGAGCGCGTCGCGCCTACTCTGTACATCGAAGCATTCCAGACAATGAAGGCCAGAACGGTACAAATCAGCACATTGTAGAAAATGATGCCGTACTGTTCAAATTGCAGCCGGCCCCATTCCGTTTCACCCCATCTGCCTATTGTAAATGGAACAATAAAGATCGCGCCGAAGAAGATCGTCCAAGTGCTTACTCTTAGAGCAGAAAATTGTCGCATAAGCGACATGGAGCTTAAGTTGAACAGCGGTCCTATTATACTAATGGATAATGCCATCGCATTCCCGATCATAAGGTCAGAAGATAGACTGAAGCCCTCCTCGCCGCCTAGTATGACAAAGCTGACTCCGAATAGACAAATAGCTCCGCCAATAATAAGCTTTGGCGTAATTGCTTCTTTTATAAATAGGGGAGACAACAAGGCCGCAAAGATGGGCCATGGCGCCACGTTAAGCAGCGAAGCATTGGCAAGCGTTGTAAACTTGATTGCATACATAACGATAATTTCAAGCGCGGTTACGCCCAGCAAGCCGACAAGCGCGATTTTTGGCACAAGCCGCCAAGGTATGCCGATGCTCCCTTCCTTCCATTTTAACAAAATAAAGAAAAAAGGAACGGCAAGACCGAACCGCAGCAAGGTGAATACGATCGGATGGAAGGATTCCATCGCCAGGCGCGATACTCCAAAATTAACGCCCCACGAAACCGCAACTAAAATAAGTCCACAATAGCTTAGCCACGCTTTATTCATTTCTGCTCTCTCCATCACTCAAATTATGTATCTGCTAGAACACTAGAGATGATTATACATCAATTCCAATAATGAGCAATGGGATAATTATGCGCGGACCTGAAAAGAAGTGTACAAATTTTTTCTTAAGCAAAATTTAGCCATGGTGAACGAGAGGGCTGGGTATCAGATGCGGAATAACTATTTTTTCCAATACACGTCTATATAGATATATTGTGTATTGTTACTCAGAGAGGAAGCATTAGGAAATGCGAATTTTGTTTATTGAAAAGTGCAAATTAAAGGGAGAAATTGAAATGAGATTTTAATTATTATATTAGTGAGTTCCATAGGATTAACGGGATGTGAAAAGAAGGTACTTTATTATTATGACGTTTAATCATTACCAAAAGTTTTAATATTACCTAAAATAAATGGTAAATACTTATTCAGAAGGTCCAGTTCTGCGACCAAACGATCTACAGACAGTTGTGCCTTCTTATGCTAAATTGCTCTGATATACCTCGGCAGTAACCATGAGTCTCCATCATCAGAGTATCCTTCACCATTTATTTTTTCAAAAGCTAACGGTTGCAGGTAGCGCTAAAGTGTGGAAATTTGCTCATTTTTAATTCTGACGGTTATAAGAGGCCTTATTTGCCTAAATCCCGTCATAAATAGGGCAAAAGTTCATATATAGCGCCTTTCGCAACCGTTAAAATTTCAAAACCCTCTTTTTTCGCGAAATAGCGCTTCCCACAACCGTTACAGTGTTGATGTTGCCGATTCTTCGCGGTACCGTGCTGGGAGATGCACACTTTGGTGAAGAAAGTACGGCGAAGAGCAAGATTGGAACGGGAGCGCAGATTCTGCCTTTACAGAATTGACTCCATGGCAGTAGATGTAATATAATGGGAAAATGAAACCTTTTGGTTTCATTATTTCGGAAGGTTTTAGTCGAACTAACAATCTAACTAACATCGGAGGGCAATTATGAGCAACGATCAAAGCAATTTTCATGAAATTCGTCAAATAAATGTATTTCGCGCGCCAATTCAAAAGGTTTGGTCAGCTGTAGCAACTGCAGAAGGCCTTGCGGCATGGTTTATGCCAAATGACTTCAAGCCGATTGTCGGCCACAGCTTTCATCTTGATGCAGGTCCGTTCGGCCATTCGCCATGTACGGTAACTGAAGTCGAGCCGCCGCATCGTCTTTCATTCCATTGGGGCAAGGATTGGACACTTACATTTGAGCTGCGGGCAGTCAATGAGCAGGAAACGGAGTGCATCCTTATTCACGGTGGATGGGATGAAGCGAAGGTGACAGAGTTTGGCCAATCGCATACGCAAATTCGCGGCAATATGAGCCAGGGCTGGATAGGTCTAATGAAAAAGCTCGGCGGCATGGTGGAGGAAGGGCAGTAATGAACGCTCCCTCCAAAAAGCCTGATGTTTTTCAAGCGATTGCCGATCCTACAAGACGTAAATTAATTCAAATGCTCTCTGAGCAAGAGATGGCCGTCAATACGATAAGCGGCCATTTCTCTATGACTCGGACAGCTGTATCCAAGCACTTGCGCATATTAACAGATGCCGGGTTGCTTCAGGAAACAAAGTTCGGCCGGGAAACAAGGTATAAGACAAGCCATGAGCCGCTGCTTGAGCTGAAGCGCTGGCTCTCCTACTACGAACGATTCTGGGAGAACAAGATGAATATGCTGCGCCATTATGTGGAAAATGACGAGCAGCAGGAAAGCAGCGAGCGCCATACGGAGTAGCTGCTTTTTACCTCCTTGATCAATCAAATAAAACTGCTTTATTGGGGTCCTTTAGATATTCAAACATTGAAATAATCTGCGACTTTGTGTTGCGCGATTGAGAAAGCTCGGGCAAGCTATGCTCGGAGAAAAATGCGACCTCGCTTGTTTCCAGCCCGCCAGTCAGCTCGCCGCCTATTATGGCGCAGTGAATAAATATTTTATAGACATGGAACGGATCAGGCGGGTGTTGATGGCATTTTTTATCCAGAACAGCAAGCAGCTTTATTGGCTCGACCAGTAAGCCGGCTTCTTCCTGAACCTCCTTCATCGCCACCTCGGCAGGAGAGTAGCCGATATCAGCCCAGCCGCCCGGCAATGCCCATGCATTGTCGGATTTTTCGCGTACGAGCAGGATTTGATCCTTATGAAAAATAACAGCTCTTACATCAACCTTTGGAGTAGCGTATCCTGTATCACTTGCGAAAGTAAGTTTAATTTTTTCGTGGCTTATTCCTGTATAGCTGGCAAGTATGTCAACGCTAATATCGCGCAGCTGTTCATATCTCTCTTTGTCATACGGATCTTTGCAGTAGGTTAATCCGCTTTGAGCAATTGCCTGCAATTGCTTGCTCCACTCCAGCCATTTATGTTCCATTCGATCCCTCCTATTATTCGTGCATCCCCAATAATTGTAATTCAAAATGGTAGTGCTTAGGAAATAAAATTGTTTGACAGTTAAAATAGGCGATGATATAATACTAACTAATTCAAGTGGAAAGCTTTGAATTATAATATAGTGCGAATTATGGTCATTCTCATTTAGGTATATAGACAATAATATATGATTGAAAAACGGATAGGAGTGGTTTAAATGGCAGCAGTTCAAACGTTTAAAGCGACAGCGCATTTGCAAGAGGGAGTTCGTGTTGTTACAAAGGCACGTCAATTTGAATTAATTATTGATGAGCCAAAATCATTGGGAGGAACGGATACAGGAATGAATCCTGTAGAGGTGCTGCTTGCTTCTCTAGGCGCCTGCCAATCTATCGTTGCCCGCGTATATGCGCCAAAGTTCGGCGTTAATCTTGAAGATTTCCAAGTAGATGTTGAAGGTGATCTTGATTTGGACGGCTTCTTCAATCGCAGCGAGGTTCGCCCTGGCTACTCCGATATCCGTTATGTGTTCCGTATCAAGACGGATTCGCCGCAGGATAAGGTAGAAGAGTTTGTAGCCTTCCTGGAAAGCAAATGCCCGGTAGGCGATACGATTGCCAACGCCGTTAACTTGAAGCTTGACCGTATTGAAATTGAACGTCCTTTATTGAAATAATAATATATTTTATACTTATATCGGAGCTCCTTGTTGATCAAGGTCTCCGATTTTTACTTATTGTTAAGCGAGACGATCTTTTTATTTTTGCGACCTAAAGCGGTAAGCCGTCGATTCGTTGTAGTAGTTAAATGTAGATAAATAACCGAGCATAAGTTGTAATGCCTTCTGTTTAGAATTGTAACGGAACTGAGAGGCTCTATTTAGCAATAAAAAGGTGTTTTAAAACTGTAACGGAACTGTGGAGCGCTATAGGTAATCTTTTCCCCGTTCAAGTAGTGAATTTGAGTAAATAAGGTTTCTCAGTTCCTTTAGATTTTAGAATAAGCTGATTTCCGTACAATAGCGTGTCTTAGGAGACTGTCGATTCATTGTGGATAGTTGCAACAAGCAATAGAAAGGGGTATCACTGCGATCAAGATTGGGATTCCGACCGCTGTTGTAGTCTGATTTTTATGAATAAATAACCCCTGTAAAGGAAAAAATCAGCCTACAAAGGCGGACGCTGCCGCTTCTCCATTCCCATTCTTGCTCTCCGTTTCCCCTTTCTCATTGCTTATCAATAGTTGCCCGCAATGAATCGACAGTCTCCTCAGTTCCGTTAGCGTTTTTCAATGCATTCAGATTTCATTTTTCTTCGAGCTTACTAAGGTCGCAGATTCTTAGTTTGGAAGCATCGATATTCGCATCGCGGATAGCGGTGCTTTCTTTTTTTTAAATGAATTGTGTATAGTATAGCTAATTGAACAAAGCTATCCAATAACCTATAAATGTGACTCTGCACAGCAAAAGGGGGGATCATATGCTCAAGCTGGGAAAACTGAACACATTGCGCAATCAGATTTTTTTAGGATTTTTAACGGTTATGTTTATCGTCCTTGCTACGGTTGGCGTTGTCATTTTTGATCAGGTATCTGCCGTGCTGCGCAGCAATGCGGAAAAGCATATTCAGCAAACGGCTGTCCAGGCTACCGGCAAGCTCGATGCGCTGCTGAAGCAAATGGACACTTTAATGGCTCAAATCGCGACGAATGCTTCCACCCAGTGGCTGCTTTCTCAGTCCATGGACGGTATGCAAACCACCTTTCAGCAGCGCCAAGCTCTGCAGCAGGAGGTTCGCAAATTCGAGGCGTTTGCAACAGGCATTCGCTCCATTGATTTATATACACGGGATTATCAGGGCCTGCTTCCGCTCGATACAATTCCTTTGACGAGCCGGATGCCGCAAGAATGGATGGAACAAGTTGAACGGGAAAAAGGTCGGCTTGTATGGTTCGGAATCGATCCTTACAATTCGGATGTGGTTATAGCAGCCAGAAGCATAAGGCTGATGGATCGTTCTTTTTCTCATGGCGGGTATTTAACGGTGCGCATAGACAAAAGCTATTTTGAGTTTATTGATGCGAAAGCCGGTGAGAGCGGAACGAGAGAGCTGATGGCGTTGTTCGACAGCGGCGGGCATATGATTGCTTCAGATTTTGTAGCTAAGGTTGATGCAGCTGAAATGTTCGATCAGGAGCAGCAAACGATTCAAGTCGAAGGCAAAACGTATATACCTATACGCCAGGAAGCGGCTACAACGGGCTGGACACTCGTTATTTTGACACCTTCGGATTATGCAGTGGAAGGCATTTCTGTACTGCGAACGGCCATCATCGTTGCGGGCTTGATTGGAGGCTTGCTGTTTTTAATTATGACCTTTATTTTATCAACGATGATTACAAGGCCAATATTGAATTTGATCAGGGCGATGAGAAGCTCTAAAATGGGGACGCTGCAGCCAAGCACCGTTACTACGCAGACGATGGAAATTAACGAGCTTAATAATACGTATAATCAATTAGTTGTTCATTTGAACGAGCTGATTGAAGTGGTGTACGAGAAGGAAATTACACAAAGCCGAACCGAGCTCAAAGCGCTGCAGGCGCAAATTAATCCTCACTTTTTATTCAATACGCTAGAAGCGTTTTATTGGTCGCTGGATGAGAAGGGCGAGGAGGAGCTGGCTGAAATTGTAGTCGCGATGTCCGGTATATTCCGCTACGTCATTAATCGGACAGATGAGGAAGAATGGGTTACGATCGGGGATGAGCTGGATCATGCAGAGCGCTATTTGAAAATTATGAAAATGAGAATGCTCGACCGCTTAACGTGGCATATTGATGTGGATGCAGCATGTCGGCAAACAGCGATTCCGAAGCTGCTTATTCAGCCGCTCGTTGAAAATGCGATATTGCATGGCGTTGAGAAAAGACGTGGTCAGGGCATAGTAAGACTTACGGTCCGACGATCGGCTAGGGGAGGGTTTATTTATATTGCAGTCAAGGATGACGGTCCGGGCATGTCGGACGAGCAGCTTAAGCAGCTGGATGAAATCGTGAAGGGTGCTAGCAAAACAAGGGGAGAAAACGGAATCGGCATAGCCAATGTGCAGAAACGGCTGCAGCTAAGCTTTCCAGCAGAAACTGCAGGTTTAGTTATAGCAAGCAAGTCGGGTGAAGGCACGACCGTATCATTTGAAATTCCAATAAATCGTTTGGGGGAACGGGAGCAATGAAAACCATTTTAGTTGTAGATGACGAGCCGCGTACAAGAGAAGGGGTTCGCAAAACATTAGAGGCCTGGTCAGCGGGCAAATATAATATCGTGCTTGCGGAAAGCGGGGTAGAGGCGCTGGAATGGCTGGACTCCAATCAAGCCAATTTGCTCATAACAGATATAAGAATGCCTGAAATCGGCGGACTGGAATTGGTGGAGAAGCTTGGCAGCCTTGCTCATCCTCCAGTCGTTATTATTATATCCGGCCATCCAGAATTTGATTATGCACAGAGGGCGCTGCAATTTGGCGTTGTCGAATATTTATTAAAGCCGCTCGACAAGGTCAAGCTAGTAGAAGCCGTAGAGAAGGGATTGCAGCGCGAGCAGGAAATGAACCGGATTGTGCGTATGGAGAAGCTAGTAGATGTCAAACTAATGGAGACTGTTCAGGAGGAAAAGACGTACAGCGCGCAGGTGCGCGAAGCGCTGCAATTTGTGGACAGCCATCTTGGCGAAGCCATCACAATGCGGGAGGTAGCCGAGCATATTCATACAAACGCAAGTTACTTCAGTGTTTTATTTAAAGAGCAGACAGGATTGACCTTCAGTGATTATTTAACCAGGCGACGCATTCAAAGAGCGAAGGAGCTGCTGACCAATACACAGTTATCCATTGCGGATATTGCCGGACAGGTCGGCTATCAGACAGCGAAGTATTTCGTCAAGGTATTCCGCTCGCATGAGAATTTGAGTCCTTCACAATATCGCCAAAGCAATAAGGATTCCTCCGCCAGCATCGAATAAGCTGTAAATGAAAGCGAAACCAAAATTAGTGGAATTATACCCAATCCCTATTACCTTATGGCATGCCGGGCATATTGATAAACTGTAAATATGCAGTGCAATGCTTCTTAACTTCAAATGAAATGGGGTTGTAAACGTGTTCAAAAAAAAGACAATGGTGACGTTAGCGCTTGCTTTATGCCTGGCTCTTGTAGTATCCGCATGCGGCAGCAAATCCAGTGAAAATGGCGGAAAAGCAGATAACAACACGGTGACGGTTAAGTTTATGCACTTATGGCCTGAGGGTGTATCCGCAGGACAAAACAAAATTGTAAATCAAATTATAAAAGATTTTGAAGCTGAACATACGAACATTAAGATCAAACAGGAAGTGCTTGATAACGAGCAGTACAAAAATAAATTAAAAGTGCTTTCTTCATCCAACGAGCTTCCGGATGTAGGGGTAACTTGGGCAGCTGGATTTTTGCAGCCATATGTAGAGGGCAATTTGTTCTCGCCGGTTGACGACTTGCTAAGCGGAGAGCTTAACGGCAAATTCGTTGCAGGCACAACCGAAGCTTACGCGATCGACGGTAAAACTTATGCATTACCGCTTGAGTTCAATATCGCGCCTATTTACTATAACAAAGAAATTTTTGCTAAATACAATCTTGAAGTTCCTCAAACCTATGAGCAGTTTCAAGCGATTGTGAAAACGCTGTCCGATAATGGCGTTGCACCTATCACGCTAGGCAACAAAGACCGCTGGACAGGATCGTTGTGGTATATGTATATGGCTGACCGTATTGCAGGCCAAAAAGCATTGGCAGATGCGATTAGCGGCGCGGGCTCCTTTATGGATGAAGGTCTTGTCAAGGCAGCTGGAGATATTCAAACACTTGTTGACAGCAAGGCATTCGTGAAAGGCTTTAATGGCTTGTCCAATGAAGAAGCGAAGTCCGAGTTTCTAAACGGCAAAGCCGCCATGTTTATGATGGGAACTTGGGAGCTTCCTAACTTTACAACCAATGAAGATATTCCAAAAGAATTCCGCGATAGCGTTGGATTTTTTAAATTCCCTACGGTTGAAGGCGGAAAAGGCGATATCAATAGCTGGGTGGGCGGACCGGGAGTTGGCTTGTTCGTAGGTGAAAACTCCAAAGTAAAAGATGAAGCAAAAACGTTTGTAGAATACTTCGTTAAAAAATGGGGAGAGCAGGCTGTTACAGGTGCAGGTGTCATTCCTGCAACGAAAGTGGACACTTCTACTCTAGAGCTGCCTCAGCTATATATTGATTTGTTCAATGAGATGAATCAAGCCAGCAGCATTACCTTGTTTGCCGACGTTCAAATGAAAGCTAATGCAGCAGAAACCCATTTGAACAACATTCAAGCGCTGTTCGGCAAAGAAGTTGCACCGGAAGCATTCTCGACAAATCATGATACAGCGATTAAAAAAGGAAACTAAACTTTAGCGCGCCCGAATCAAACGGTGCATGATGGAGCCTTATCTATACGCTTATAGGTAAGGCTCCGCTTTTAAAAAAGATGCTTAAGTTTTCTTCTTATGAGGTACGGAAAGGAGTGCTCGCAAGTGGATAAAGTAATGTCCAATAAAAAAGTAATAGCGTTGTATGTACTGCCGGCTTTGCTTCTCATATTGGCTGTTGTCTATATTCCAATCGTCTTAACCGGCTACTACGGCTTGCATAGCTGGAACGGCATTGGAGCGATGAATTTTCTAGGGCTCGATAATTATAAAGAACTGATCGTGGACGCCAAATTTTGGAGCAGCGCTTGGCATTCCTTTTTGCTCGCATTATTTTCAACATTAAGTCTTGTTATTTACTTAGCTATTGCAATGGTGCTTGCTTCGAAAATAAAAGGCGCCAATCTGTTTCGCAAAATTTATTTGATCCCAATGCTCCTCTCGTCGGTAGCCATTGCACAATTATGGCTTAAAATTTATCATCCGACCAACGGAATCGTTAACAATATTCTTGAATCTATTGGTTTCGCAAATCCTCCCGCATGGCTGGCAGAGCCAAAGCTTGTCATGTTTGCGCTGTTTGTGCCTATTCTGTGGCAATATGCGGGCTTCTATATTTTGATTTATTATGCAGCACTTAAGAACATTCCGGCATCCTTAGAAGAAGCAGCCAAAATTGACGGCGCGAGTGCATGGCAAATTGCTTGGAAGATCAAGCTTCCGCTTGTTATGGAAGTAGCCAAGGTTACGATCGTTTTGGCAGTAGTCGGTTCATTGAAATATTTTGACTTGATTTATGTCATGACGGACGGCGGTCCTAACGGGGCTAGTGAAGTAATGGCGTCCTATATGTACCATACGGCATTCCGTTCTTATGATTTCGGCTACGGCAGCGCGATCGGCTTCTTCCTGCTTGTGATCTGTCTCGTAGCTACATGGCTCATACGCAAATTTACAGCATCCAAGGATACGATTCAATACTCATAAGGAGGGACGCTTCATGGTAACTGGAACCGCTGGCCGGCTGCAGGTCAATGAAAAGAGCGGTAAAAGTGCTCTTGGCAAAATAGGTATGCTACTGCTGTACGCCGTACTTCTGGTTGTCGCGGTCCTGCAATTATTTCCTTTAGTATGGCTTTTGTTTTTCTCGCTTAAAAACAATCAGGAAGTTTTCAACATGCCGCCGCTTTCCTTGCCGATGAACCCGCGCTGGGAAAACTATGCCAAAGTATGGGATGTCGGCAACATTAATATTTACTTTTTAAATAGTGTGTGGATAACGGTAGCAGCTACTGTAATTACAGTTGTATTGGCAAGTCTCGTTACTTACGCGGTAACGCGTATGAAGTGGAAGGGCAGCTCGTTTGTGCTAGGATTGTTCATGGTTGCGATGATGATCCCTGTCCACTCCACCCTCATTCCATTGTTCAACATGTTTAATAAGGCAGGTCTGACTGACCATCCTTTGACGCTCATCATCTCATATGTCGCGTTTAATATGCCGATTACCATTATGATATTGCTGGGCTTTTACATCGCTCTTCCTCGCGAAGTAGAAGAAGCTGCTGTAATTGACGGCTGCTCGGTCAATCGCATGTTTGCTCAAATCGTATTTCCGATGACCAGCTCCGTTCTGGCTACGACCGCTATTATTAATATCATTTATAACTGGAATGAATTTATTTTCGTCAATACCTTTATTAGCTCAGATGTGTATAAGACATTGACAGTAGGCGTGCAAAACTTTATCGGCCAGTATTCTACGGACTGGGGTGCGATCGGCGCTACGCTTATGATTAGTATTTTTCCTATTCTAGTTGCTTTCCTGTTCCTGAGCGACCGTATCGTAGAAGGAATAGCGGCGGGCTCGGTGAAGGGGTAAGGTCAATCCTGCAAAATCCAGGCCATTGAAAAATGCTAACGGAACTGAGACACGCTATTGTATGGAAATCAGCTTATTCTAAAATCTAAAGGAACTGAGAAACCGTATTTACCCAAAATCACTACCTAAACGAGGGAAAGATCACCTAAAGCGCTCCACAGTTCCGTTACAGTTTTAAAACACCTTTTTATTGCTAAATAGAGCCTCTCAGTTCCGTTTGAATTCTAAAGAGATGGCATGACGACTTTTGCTCGGTTATTTAACTACTACAACGAATCGACGACTTCCCGCTTACTGCTTTAGGTCTGTTATATTGACCGAGAAGTGGTACCTCCTTAGTCAGAACGTGCAACTTTACCCTCGTTTGTTTCCTTTTGAAGGACAAGCGAGGGTTTTTCGTATTTATTGCAGAGTTTCCTTAAATACAAGTTTTATTAAGCGTATTCTAACCATTAAGCTTCGTCAAATTGGTGATATTAGCTATAGAGGTCTATTACTATAGTGAGAGGTATGTTACCATCAAGGATGGAAGTAAATGGAGGTGAACCAACTGATGAAGAATCAAAAGGGGATCATCGTCGCTATCATTGTTGTAATTGCATTAGCAGGCATTCCATTATTAAGTACATCTTTAGAAACATATCTTATTACAGTTGCAGTCGCCTTGTTAGCGATCCTACTAGCCCTATTTGTGAGAAAAAGGATAAAAAACAAACTGATTATGGGCCATCTAGGAGCAGTTATTTTATTTCTTTTTTTATGGTACATGGATCGATTTACAAACTCTAATGTGTCATATTTTGCTGTAGTTTTATATTATTTATTTATGTGGATGTTTTACTTTATGGGCAAGAAAAAGTGAATGTATGCAACTTTGATCGTACTCGTCAGAAGAGGGGGTCATTGTCTTAACTAAATGCAATATATCAGACAGTTGAAAAAATCTAACGAACCCCTGTATAGGATAAAGTTGGCCTACAAAGGCGGACGCTGCCGCTTCTCCATTCCCAATCTTGCTCTTCGTTCCCCTTTCTTTTTTCCATTAGTTACCTATAATTAATCGACACCCTCCTGCTTCGTTAAAATTTCCGAACAGTAGCATTATTCTGCACGATCGTATAAGTAAAAGCCTCCGTGAAAAGGAGGCTTTTTGAATATAGAAAAGTAAAGCCTATTTCTCTTTATAGATAAAATAATCAAAGTCTGCTGGCGCGCTTTGGCCTGACGTATCCTGGCACTGCATGCCGACGAAAGCGCCTGTAAAGAAGCCGCCGCCTTTAATATAATCATCGGACAGCTTATAGGACGGGAATGGAATTTCGATGCGAGTCCAGCTGCTGCCGTCCAATGAGTAAGAATAATGATATACATCGTAATCGACATCGACGCGCAAGTATACATATTCTGCACTGTTCGGCAATTCAATTTCTTTGCCCTGCAGCGGCTGCGCGAAAGAGAAGTTATCTGCTGCGACAAGCTCTAATATTCTGCCTTTCTCTTCATTCCACGAAATATGGCAGGCGGTCCAGTTCTGTGTGTTGTAGTAGTTCACAAGCCCAGCGGATTGCTGGAACGTTGTCGGCTGGAACGCGACCTTCGTTTCTGCTGTAAAGTTGAAATGCTGCCAGCGTCTTGCTACGAATGCTTGTGTAAATTTCGACGTTAGCGATTCCTTGCCGTACAGGCGCAAATGGCCAGGGCGATCCTTGAGCGATACAATATGCTCGCCAAGCGGAATGCGCAGGTTTTGAAAATGCAGGTTCAACTGCTCGCTATCGAAGTCATCCTTCTCCGGATAGTCGGGTTCCCATACCGTTTCAGGTATAGCAGGTCCTTCTATTGTCAGCGAAGGCTGATTGCCGCCGACTACGTAAGGCCAATCGTTTTTCCACTCCAGGCGCTGAATAGCAGTTTCCCGTCCGAGCGGGCAATAACCGCGTGGATCAAGCAAAGGCTGACCCTCAATCGATAAAGGTCTGCCCGTCAGATGCACGAGGAACCACTCATCGGTATGCGTATGAACGATGGACGCATGTCCTGCCTTTTGCAGCGGGTTGCGCGGATGCGCAAACGATGAAATAAGCGGATTGTCGGGATGTACTTCATATGGTCCGCGCAAATCCTTGGAGCGGGCAAATGTAGCGCAATGATCATATTTCGTGCCGCCTTCAGCCGTCAGCAAATAATAATAGCCGTTAAGCTTGTATAGATGCGGAGCTTCCGTCAGCATAATATCTGTGCCTTTGAAAATAATGTCCTGCTTGCCAACAAGCTTGCCAGCAGCGGCGTCAAACTCCTGCAATACGATGCCATAGAAGCTGTGGTTGCCTTCACGCTGATCCCATACCATATTGACCAAATACTTTTTCCCATCGTCATCATGGAATAAGGAAGGATCAAAGCCGGAGCCGTTCAAATAAGTAGGCTCAGACCACTCACCGTCAATTGTCGCACAGGTTGCGAGGTAATTATGGCAGTCCTTCCAGCGTCCTTCAACAACTTTTACATCCGTATAAATAAGCCAGAACATGCCCTCTGAATAGGAAAGCTGAGGCGCCCAAATGCCGCCAGAATCAGGATTGCCTGTCATGTTGAGCTGACTCAAGCGGTTAAGCGGCCTAGATACGAGTCGCCAGTTTTTTAAATCCTTGGAATGGTAAATACCTACGCCAGGAAACCATTCAAAGGTCGATACTGCAATGTAATAATCTTCCCCTACACGGCAAATGCTCGGATCAGGATTAAAGCCTGTCAAAATCGGATTTTGAATTGTAGCCATATCGAAGCTCCTTTTCTTTGAAAATAGTAGTATGAGAAAATGTGGGTAATTTTATAAAACATAAAATTTCATTTCTGCTGATTACCCATCTTGTGCACATACAAGAAATGGTTGTGTGGTATGATAATTATATTGTAACAATGGCTCATGACAGATCCTATATCCATAGCATGTCGTTATTTACCCAAATCAAGCAGGAGGGGGAGAAAGTGTGCTGGAGCAAGGCCCAAAACGCATATTCGCAGAATCCATGCTGCCGGACATCGATTCGACGTTTCGTGTATTTGCCGCGCATTGGAGAACGGTTGGCCAGGAATGGAGCTATCCTCTGCATCGCCATCCTCTGTTTGAAGTTAATCTTGTATTGTCAGGGCAGCAGCAAATGACGGTGAATGGAAAAGTATATTTACAAAATCCGGGAGATTTACTGCTGCTGCGTCCTGGCGACAAGCATGAGAGCCGAGCGGTGGGCGAAGCGGAAATGACCTATTATTGTCTGCACTTTGATGTTGATGAGCGGTCTTTTCGAGAGCTGCTTAACCGCAATCCAGACTGCTTTTATCCGTCAAGCAGCAAGCTTACAGGCACCATTCGTCCAGCTCTTGATAAGCTCATATCCTTAACCTCGCAAGAGGCAGTCGTACAGGTCGAGACAAGAATGAGCATTTTATCGGCTTTATTTGAATTATTTTCCGGACTTAGCGGCTCGCTGCCGCGCATCAATAAAGGGAAGTCATCTGCTTCGATCTCTTCAGCAGCTGCCCAGATCGCGTCGATGCTGGAGCAGGCTGTCGAGCAAGGCCCAGGAGAAGGCGGAGAGGAAGGCTCAAAGGAGACAATCGAATCGATTGCCGCCGAAATAGGCTATAGCCCATCGTCCATCAATCGCA
Source organism: Paenibacillus sp. GXUN7292 (assembly GCF_050864975.1). NCBI lineage: Bacteria > Bacillati > Bacillota > Bacilli > Caryophanales > Paenibacillaceae > Paenibacillus > Paenibacillus sp. GXUN7292. The sequence continues at coordinate 38,004 of NZ_JBOZWO010000044.1, forward strand.
TGTTTACAAAATCGTATGGCATGTCGCCGAGGCAGTATATGTCCTCTTTAATGCTAAAGAAGGCCAAGCTGCTGCTGCTTGATCCAGAGCTGACAATCGAGGAAATATCGCTGCAGCTGGGCTATCGCAATATTGCCCATTTCAGCAGGCAGTTCAAGCGCTGGACGGGGGAGTCGCCCAGTTCATTCCGTGGGCGAGTCTAAGCTCTTATCGTACAGGTGAATTGCCTGTCTGGCCAAAAAAACAAAAAGCTTTTGTTTATTTGCTTTATACCTTTTTATGGAATAAATAAGACTGATTATTCCTGATGTTATCACAATGAATAGAAGAAAAAATTGAGGTGCTTCAAGTCCATTATTTCTAGGCACACCAGTTTGAGGTTTACTCATTTCTAGTACAATATAAACAACAGTTAATAATGGGATAGTGATAGCAATAATGCTTAATAATATACTCAACTTATCACGATTCATTAAAACTCCTCCTTAAAACCTAGTAGTCTCTCGGCATTCGCTGTGGTAGACAAAACAAGAGATCTCGTTTTCCCATTTAGCTTTCATGTCATGCTGTCAAATTGAATCGAACGATCTGCCCTGCAGGTATTCGGACCTCCATGTCCGACTTCGCAGCAACCTGCAACGATAACACTTATCTCCGCTCCATATATTCCATTCTTTGCAGTACGCTTTGGTACTAACTATCAACTTTCGTAAGCTGAGTTGCTGTTATAGGAATCGCCCAGGACTGTGAGCTTACTAGGATGCTGTTCTATATAATGAAAATAATTGCGTTCTGCAAGCTGCAGCAGTTCGAATTTAACACCCCGCTTGGGAACGGTAAGCGCAGGCTGGCGCTTGATCGCTTCCCGCTTGCGCAGCAGTCTTATTTTATCAAGCAGCAGCTGACGGTTGCCAATCCGGTTGACGATGATTTCATCCGGACAATGCTCGGCATCATACTGAGCAATAAAAGCATCAGATAGCTCCGTGCCGTCTTTAGGCCCTTTTTGCAGCTGTTCGATATGAATGCCGGTTATCAAGCCATGCTGAATAGCAAGGATACATACTTCATTTTCGCCAAAATAGAGCACAGCTTGTCTAGTATCCGTTTGGCGTTCGACGATTTGTTTCTCCTTCGCCGCTGCTTCCAGGCTTTGCGCCGTCAGCAGCAGCTTTTGCGCTTTTTCGAAATGCAGCGTATCGGAGCATTTTTGTATTTGCTCATATAAGGAAGCAATAATTTCATCCGTGGGCCTTGAAAGCAGCAGCGCAGCCTCTTCAGCCTGCTGCTGGTATTGCTCCTTGCCGACCAGCCCTTCACAAATGCCGCTGCAGCGGTGGATATGATAAAGCAAGCATACTTTTTTTGGCATGGCTTCGCAGGAGCGCAGGCCGAATTGTTCCGTTATGTAGCTGGCCAGCTCGTCACGGTAACGGGAGCTTTTGAATGGGCCGAACTTTTTGGCGGCTGCCGGTCTGGAAGATGAATCATCACGATTTCTATAATAAACAGCTAGACGTGGAAATTCCTCCTCTGTCAGCTGCAAATAAGCATATCCGGTTTCCTCTCGTATCAAGGCGCGATTAAAGGGAGGCTTGTGCTGTTTAATGAGATTATTTTCGAGGAGCAAGCTTTCGGCTTCATTATTGACGAGCATTACATCTATAGAAGCAACCTGCTCAACCAGTTGTATTAACTTGCGCTCTGTGTGCTGACGGGTGAAATAAGAACGAAGCCGGTTTCTAATGTTTTTTGCTTTGCCTATATAAAGCAGCTCGCCTTCCTTATTTCTCATTAAGTAGCAGCCAGCGCTTGTCGGATATTGATCAGCCTGAAAGTGAAACGGCATCGAGCCTCACCCCCTTGGTTATTGTTTAACAGCAGTGAGTCTCTAGAATTGGCTCATGCTTTTATCGTAATAAATAAGAGGATGCTTTACAATATGAATTATTTACATTTCTTGTCTTGCCTAGGCCCACGGCGGTTTGTACATCTACCGACTATAGATCCCGAGGTGGCTTGTCCAACTGATTGGAATTGAGATATGATGAAACTACTTTACGGCCGGAGGTTAATGTCATGAAGTTGTTCCGCAATTCGATGCCTAGAAGCGGTTTATTCCTTACTTTGCTATGTTCATATATTTCGATTTTCATGTTGCCCATGCTCATCGGTGTATTTATGTTTCAGCAAATCCAAGGAAATATGATTCGTGATTCCAATCGGGTGCATCTAGCCATGCTTGAGCAGGTGAAGATTGCTGCGGAAAGCCAATTTAACCAGCTGGATAAGCTCATGCTGCAAGTTGCTATGAATCCTAGAGTGCAATGGGTGCTAGGTGAAGGTATAAATGATTATTACGGTAGCAGACAGATGGATTTTTTAAGTGTAATTCAGGAATTGGGTACGGTTCAGAATCTGAACCTATTTGTCTGGGATGTATTTGTTTATCTGAAAAATACGGATAGTGTGTTAACGACAACCGGAAAAGTGGATGCGGATACATTTTTTAATGAGTTGATGATCTATGACGGTAAGAATGCCGAAACAATTCGTGCTGATTTATTCTCAGGAACGCGCTTTCGGCAGTATTATCCCAATGTATCGGTTGCGAATCGGGATGGCACGAAGCGAGTGTTAGCGTATGTGCAATCGCTTCCACCGGGTGAAGGGACTCAGCCCAAGGGCTACTTTGTGGCCTTCATACACGATCAGGAGTTGCGCAGCTTGTCCAAACAAGCTCAGCAGATCGACGATGGGGACATCTATATTGTTAATGAACATCAGCAGGTACTCTTCTCCACGGCCCCAAGTGATCAATGGGAAATGGACTTCATGATCGACTTGCCTAACGGAAGCGGATCAAGAGAAGAAATCATTAGCGGGGAAGCGAGGATGCTTTCCTATACGACGGATCAGAAGGGATGGGCCTATATCTCGGTGGTGGACAAGGAGTCATTACTGGCTGATGTCCATATTATTAAAGAACGCGCTATGTTGCTTCTGCTGTTATGTCTAGTAGCTGGCGCTTTCGGCTCATATGTATTGGCCTATCGCTATTACAGTCCCTTGCGAGAGATGGTTCGCTCGATTAGGCATTCAGACGATCAGATCAAGCAAGAGGGAGTCAATGAACTTGATATTATTCGCAAATCGATTGTTCGTTCGTTTGAGGAAAACAGCAGGTTGAGCCGCACCTTATCCCAACATATCCCTGCATTTAAGTCTAACTTTCTATCCCGGTTATTGGCGGGTCAAGTCACCCTGAATACGATAGACGATGAATCCTTGTCATTTATGGATGTTCGATTCGAACATGACTGCTATGCGGTAATAATTGTACATATCGATGATTGCCGACAGTTTGTAACAGAAGATACGGAGAAGGAATGGACACTGGTTAGATTCGTACTATCTAATCTAAGCAGTCATCTGCTTTCGGATGATGGATATACGATAGAGCTGGGGCGGAATCGCTTAGCGCTGCTAATTAACTGCGAAGAGCCTTTAGAAGATGTCGTGCAGCGATTGGATTCATTCATTCGTGAGTTGAAGCAAGCTGCCAATGAACGCTTTCGGATGCAGATTACGATCGGTGTGAGCGATATTCATCAGGGACTGGATGCTCTTCCTGCATGCTATCAGGAAGCGCTGGAGGCTTTAGACTATCATCTGATCTATGGACAAGATGTAATCATCTACTATCGGGACGTTGCCCAGCTTCAGACCCTATATTATCATTATCCTCCCGAGCAGGAAGCGCAGATGATTAATCTGGCTCGGAGTGGAGATGATGCTGCTGCAGACCAACTGCTTGACGATATATATCAAGTGAATATGGCCGCAGGAGCTTTATCTCCAGATATGGGGAAATTGTTGTTCTATGATTTAATGGGGACTTTGATGAAGATCGTCAAGGGACTGACGCTAAGCGAATCCGAGCGAGCTGAGTTAACCGCGGATTCATTGCGGCAATTAGCGGAGTGCTCTACTGCAGAGGACATGCTTGTTCACACGAAGCAGATGTATCAGAAGGTATGCAAGGTTGTGCTGGAAGCAAAAACCGATCGACGACATCAGTTATATAACAGTATGACAGTGTATATCGAACAACATGTTCAGGATAGCAATTTAAGTCTTACTTCCATGTCGGAGCATTTTCAGTTAACGCCGCAATATTTATCTACCTTCTTCAAAAAATACAGCGGCCAAAATGTAACAGATTTTATTAGCCGGCTTCGAGTGCGTAAGGCGAAAACATTATTGCTGACGACCACGTTGACCGTCTCTGAGATTGCTCAGAAGATTGGTTATGCGAATGAAGTCGGATTTATTAGGTTGTTTAAAAAAATGGAGGGCGTAACGCCCGGCAAGTATCGCGATATGGCTGAAAACGAGCCAAATCCATAGATTGTATAGGTGAGATTTAAATTGTATAGTCCGAATTATATAGATCGGACTGTGCATCCATAATAAAGATTCTGTCTTTGCCAGGCTAGCGGAAGTATAGTTGAACCGTTGCCTGGCTACTTTGTATATTCAGGCTGCAAAATCAAATTACAAATTATACAAGGGAGGTACTAGTTATGCAAAAAAAGAGAAAGATTACCGTGACGCTGTTGGCGACAGTGGTAGTCGCGGCCCTGGCTGCTTGCAGCCAAACAGATTCTTCGCCTGGCAACTCGGCAGCACCATCAGTTGATCCTACGTCGACAGGCGAACAGAATGCGTCGACGATTGGATACCCGGAAGCGTTTACCTATTGGGTGACGAAAGGTTCCACTACATTAATGAACAATAGTGAGATGGCGATGTATAAAGAGATGGAACGAATCACAGGCACAAAGGTGAAATTCGAGCATCCGCCAACAGGCCAGGAACTAGATCAATTTAATCTGATGATGGTATCCGGTAAAATGCCAGATGTTATTTTTTATGACTGGATCAATCATTATCCGGATAAAGCGATCACGGAGAACAAAATTTTGCGTTTGAATGAGTTGATTGAAGAGCATGCGCCGAATTTATCGAAATTATACGAAGAGCGTCCGTATATTAAGAAAGCTGTGATGAGCGCTGAAGGCAATATGTATGTGTTTCCACTGATTGGCGACGATCCGCGATTAACAGTCTTTAATGGTCCGATCATTCGACAGGATTGGTTGGATAAGTTAAAACTGGATGTTCCAACTACGATTGATGAATGGGAACATGTCTTAACAGCTTTTCGCGATGAAGATCCCAATGAAAATGGCAAGGCCGATGAGATCCCGCTATTGTACAATATCGTGAATACGGAGTACAGCTATGCATTTATGGGAGCATTCGGCATTACTTCTGGTTTTTTTAAAGATCAAGATACGATCAAGTACGGTCCTTTTGAGTCGGCTTATAAGGACTTCTTAACGGTCATGAATCGCTGGTATAAGAATGGTCTGATTGATCAGGATTATGTGACGGTCGATGGCCAACTGATGGACGCAAAAGTAACGGGCGATCAGGTGGGAGCATTTGTCGGCTGGTTGGGAGGCAACTTGGGACGGTATACGAATCTGATGGCGGATAAAGGTACAAGTTTTAAACTATCAGGGACGCCATTCCCTTCGCTGAGCCAAGGAGGGACCTCACTTGCTAATCATGATCCTATTTTCTACGGGCAAGGTGCAGCGATCTCGGCGACTGCCAAAGATCCCGAGAAAATTGTGAAGTGGCTGGACTATGCGTATGGAGAAGAAGGACATCTCTTGTACAATTTTGGGATTGAAGGAGAAAGCTACACGATCGTAGATGGAAAACCGGCCTTTACAGATCTGATCATGAACAACCCGAGAGGGCTGAGCATTTCTGAGGCATTGGCGGAGTATACAGTAATGGGCACCCAAGGTCCATTCGAGTTCAATGCCGATGGATATGAGCAATACATGACGTTAGCGGAACAGAAAGAAGCTCAGGCGCAGTGGTCCAAGGCAGATTTTAGCAAATTAATGCCAACTCTGTATATGACGATTGAGGAGCAAACCCGATTTAGTGCTATTATGGCTGACCTGGAAACTTATCGTCAAGAAATGACGAACAAATTCATTATGGGCGTCGAAGCGCTCGACAAGTTTGAGGATTATATCAAGACCTTGGAGAGTATGGACATCAAAGAAGCGATTCAAATTCAGCAAGAAGCGTATAACCGATATCTGAAGTAATCATCTGCGATTCACGAAAACTATAGAGCTGACGCTTGCAGTTCAGCTCTATAGAGACTCGTTCTAACAATGTAAACCCATATAATGGATTAAAAGGGGGTATTTCCTTGAAGGGTTCGGTAGAACAAACCCATAAATGGATGACAACGAGGCGGGATACGTACCGAGCTCGACTAGTTCGGGATATCCGCTTGCATCGCTATGTTTATATGATGCTTGTGCCGGTAGTGCTCTATTATGCGATCTTTCATTATGCTCCGATGCTTGGCCTCCAGATTGCATTCAAAAATTATTCACCGATGACCGGCATAGCTAAAAGTGAGTGGATAGGGCTTGCTCACTTCTACGATTTTTTCTCGAGCTTTTATTTTTGGCGACTCTTGAAGAACACCCTGTTGCTTAGCTCATACGATCTGGTTTTTGGCTTTACCGCACCGATTATCCTGGCGTTATTATTGAATGAATTGCGAAGCATAGCGTTTAAGCGGATCGTTCAGACGATTACTTACTTGCCGTACTTTGTGTCATTGGTTGTGGTTGCCGGACTGATTGTAGATTTTCTGGCACGAGATGGTCTGATTAATAATGTCCTAGGCAATCTGTTCGGTATGGAGAGTCGCGCCTATCTATTGGAGGCTAGTTCCTTTCGTACCATATTTATAAGTTCGGGGATTTGGCAGACAGTCGGCTGGGGCTCGATTATTTATCTGGCAGCGATGTCTGCAATCGATCCATCTTTGTATGAGGCGGCCAAAGTAGATGGAGCCAATCGCTGGAAACAAGTCTGGCATATCACGCTTCCAGGTATTATGCCGACCATTATTATTTTGTTGATCTTGCAGATCGGCAATCTGATGGCAACCAATACGGAGAAGATACTGTTGTTGTACAACACATCAACTTATGAGACAGCTGATGTGATTGGGACATATGTGTACCGTAAGGGCTTGCTGCAAGCCAGCTTTAGTTATAGCGCCGCTATCGGCATGTTCAATTCTGTAATCAATTTCGCCCTGCTGATAGCCGCTAATTCTGCCAGCAAGCGATTGTCAGGAACTAAACTGTGGTAAGGGGGAGGAGCGGATGCGTCAAGTTTCATGGAGTGGAAAAACGTTCGATCTATTTAATTATCTAGCACTAACGTTACTGATGTTAGTCACACTGTATCCCTTTTGGTATGTATTGGTTTCATCGCTAAGCGACCCTCTTTGGGTGACCGCTCAGCGGGGGCTGATTTGGTGGCCAGAAGGCTTCCATCTGGAAGCTTACAAATCCGTGTTTAAGAATCCGGTCATCAAAAGCGGATATGTCAACACGTTAGTTATAGTGCTGGCGGGCACCGCGCTTAATTTGGTACTGACTTCACTGGCTGCCTATGCCTTGTCAAGACCGAATCTGATGCTGAAGAACGCGATCACGTTTTATATCGTGTTTACTATGTTTTTCAGCGGAGGCTTGATTCCATTTTATATTGTTGTATCGGAACTGGGGATGATCGATAGCCTATGGGCATTAATCATTCCGAATGCAATGAGTACGTTTAACTTTATCATTATGCGAACTTCGTTCCAGGCCATACCTGTCAGCTTGGAAGAGTCGGCTCGCTTGGACGGAGCCCATGATTGGACCATCCTGCTCCGCATCGTCTTGCCGTTGTCGATGCCAGTTGTCGCTGTGATGATTTTGTTCTACGGCGTAGCCCATTGGAATTCCTGGTTTAGCGCCGCGATTTTCTTGCGTAGCCGAGAGTTATACCCCTTGCAGCTTGTACTGAGAGAAATATTAATTAACAACAATACAGAACAGATGATGAGCGGCATCTCCGCCAACAATCGAGCGATGGTAGGGGAAACCATCAAGTATGCCACGATTATTGTGGCAACGGGACCGATCCTGCTTCTGTATCCATTTCTGCAGCGTTATTTTGTCAAAGGCGTTATGATAGGAGCGATTAAAGAATGAGCAACCATTTACTTGAAACGGACCTCTTAACCTATTTCGATTGCAATGCTTGTGTTGGTCAATACGGCTATAAGCATCATCGTCAAGTATGGCGAACAGAGGATGTTGTCAGCGAGATGGAACGCTGCGGCATCGCCGGCGCGATTGTCCATCATGGACTTTCTCGAACGCATGCGCCTGACTATGGAAACAGGCGATTGGCTGCGGAACTCGGCAAAAGCCCGCGGCTATTCGGCTGCTGGGCGGTCTTGCCGGATCATGCGACGGATTTTGCATCGCCAGCCGAGTTAATGGAAGCGCTGCGGGAACATGATATCCGTGCGGTCACGATGTTTCCGCGCACGCATCAGTTTGAACTGGACAACCGGACGGTCGGCGCTTTACTGACAGAGCTGGAACGTGCACAGATTCCTTTGTTTATTCAATCCGATGAGATTTCGTTTGCTCAACTTGACGGGATCTTAGACCGGCATCCCCATCTGTCGGTGCTTCTGCTAGGATGCTATTGGGGACAAGAACGCCGGCTATTTCCGCTGATGGATGCTTATCCGCGGTTAGGGATTGATCTGTCCGGTCTGCAGAGCAATCGAATCATAGAAACTCTCTATCAGCGTTATGGCGCTGAACGTATATTTTATGGAAGCGGCATGCCGTATAAAAGTCCGGGTGCAGCTCGAGCGATGATTGACTATGCCGATATCCCCTACCGTGCCAAGCAACTGATCGCTGGCGAGAACTTGAGCAAGTTGCTAGGAATCAAGCCGCCGACAGCGGTCTTCCAGGCCGATGCCATCACATTCCAAGCGGCCAAGGGGATTGCGATCGATGCAGTGAATGTACTTGATTCACATACACATCTGATTGAAGATGGCGGGCGTACGGGGAGCGGGCTGCCGATGCTTGGCGGGGATATCGATGCGATGATGGCGATGTATCGAAGGCTGGGGATCCGCTCTATGTCGATCGCTCCTTGGGCAGGCATCAACGGTGGTGATGCTGCAGCTGGCAATATGATAGCCGAACAAGCCCGCAGCCGCTTTCCGCAAGAGGTCAACTGCTACGCGGTGATAGATCCGAATTATACGCGGGATGTAGCCGCAGAAGCACGCAAGTGGCACTTGGAAAAGCAGTTTACAGGTATGAAGCCTTATTATTATTTGTCGCATACAGCGTATACGGACCCCGTATACAAGCCTTGGTGGGAACTTGCTAATGAACGGCACTTATACGCGCTGGTAGACCCTGCGTTGATCGCCGACCAGCAGTATGTCGAATGGATTGATGAGTTGGCTACTTGTTACCCGCAAGTCCAGATTTTCATGGATCATGCGGGACGGAGTTTTGAGATTGCAGATTTGTACGCCGAGGTAGCTCTGCGTCATGACAATGTAACCTTGCAATTAACCTATACATCAGTCCCACTGGGCGTAATCGAATATTTGACCGAACAGGTAGGCGCTCGCAAAATCCTGTTCGGCACGGATTCGCCTATGCGTGATCCACGACCGCAACTGGGATGGTTGGCCTATGCCAACCTATCACTGGAAGATAAGCGTCAGCTATTTGGAGATAATTTTCGTCGGATTTTGCAACGTTGCAAATTGAAATAATCCATTCATTAGGACGGAAGGGGCGCTATATCACGATGAATTCAGGAAAACGAATGATCTCGATTTGGATGTCTTTGCTTCTGGCAATTAGTTTTTATCTCCCGTCAGGAATTGCATGGGCAGGAGAGGAAGAATCGACTGAACCTGTTATCCGAATGTCATTTGAAGGCGATCTAACGAATTCAGGCAGCAGCGGGCTGACGCCTGTTCTCGCAGGAGGAAATTTAACATACGAGACAGAGGGTGTATCTGGTCAAGCGGTTGCATTCGCCAATCGATTTCTGGATGGTGATGTGCGCACGGCCTATATCGATCTTGGTTCGGAGCTGGGATTTGGCGAGGACGTTGATTTTACAATCGTCTTCTGGATCAAGGCTGGCGAGTTGGATAGGTGGCCGGCGGTCATATCCAATAAACTGGCGATGGATGATACGGGACTTCAGCTTTTCCTAGATGTAAATGGTCAATTGAGGTGGCAATTGACGACAGAGGGAAACGAAAAGTTTACGGATGTGTATATGGGGCAGGTAAATGATGGGTTCTGGCATCATGCTGCGGTTACGCATGATCGGGATGGCTTCGCTCATTTTTATTTCGATGGTGCCAAACTAGAGAATAAATCTGTGGATCTGTCCGAACGGCACGGCAGTGTGGATTCACAATATTCGTTCAAGGTTGGTGCGTCAGGTGCAGGCACAATGGTGAATTACATGGATCAGTTAAATATTAGCCTTGATGAACTGCAGATTTATCGCAGGGTGCTAAGTTCTGAAGAAGTGGAGGGATTGACCAAGTTGCCCGTTCAATTAGAGCTTGATCATCTTGGCGCCATTGCAGTGGGAGATCGTATCAAACAGGGTGCTGCTTTTCTGTACGGCGACAAAACTATGGCCTATGCAGCCGGCGGGGTGACCTTTCAAAGTAGTGATAATGCAGTAGCGGAGATCGAACCTTATACGGGAATGATTACGGCGAAAAGTGCTGGTGAAACAGTGATCTCAGCCCATTATGGCTCTTTATCAGCCCAGTATACGCTTGAAGTGAGCGTAGACGCAGGCAATCCAGATTGGCTGAATCGTCTATCGAGCCAGCATCCACGCTTGATGGTTACCGATGAACTATTGACTGAATTCAACACCAATCTGTTGACGGATGCGCATCTGCAGTTATGGTATGAAGATGTGGAAGGGCAAGCTCAGAATATCCTGGAAGACGAAGTATATGATCCTTTGAATATTAAGCGGATTGAACTACTGGCATTTATGTATCAAGTAACAGAAGATCAGGTCTATGCAGAGCGGGGATATGAAGAGCTTGCCAGTCTGGCTGCGAAAGCTGGATGGTCACCCGATTACTTCCTGAACCATGCAGCCTATCTAATCAGTGCAGCAGTCGGGTATGACTGGTTTTATCAGGCCTGGACGGAGGAGCAGCGAATGGTGATTCGAGATGCGATCATTACGAAGGGTTTACTGCCAGCTCGAACCATCTATCGTTATGAAACAGCATCGCCTTATCTCCAAGCTGAATGGCCAGGTAGAGTCGATAACTGGAACGTCGTAGGCAACAGTGGTGTGATCATGGCGGCTCTTGCCGTGGGCGAACACGCTCCGGCACTAGCGGATGAAGTGCTTGCCTATGCGTTAAACTCGCTTCCTGTCGCACTGGCTAAAACAACGCCGGATGGTGGTTGGTATGAAGGTATTTCGTACTGGAGCTACATGTGGAATATGCTGGTTCGGGCATTGGCAGCTCTAGATACGGCGCTGGGCGAGGGTTATCATAACCTGACTGAGATCGCAGGTATGGCCGATACAGGCAACTTCCCAATTTATATGACAGGCCCGACACAACGAATGTATAATTTTTCGGACAGCTACAGCGGGACGTCAGACTTTTATCAGATGTTCTGGTTGGCGCGGCATTATGACAAGCCGGAATTCACGCAGTATCAAGCGTTATACACAGATATAGCAGCTAATACCTGGGGTGTATATCCACTTTCATCGCTTTGGTATCAGCCTGAACACATGACACCATCGATCTTAGGCCAGGTGCCGCTCGATCGATTATTTTCAGATTCCCAAGTTGCTTCAATGCGAAGCAGTTGGGAGGATCCTGAAGCTATATTCGTAGCATTCAAGGCGGGCGACAATAATGGATCTCATGCCGACTTGGATCTAGGTTCTTTCATTGTTGAGGCGGCGGGGGAGCGCTGGGCAGAGGATATGGGAATGGGTCGCGATGATTGGACTTATTATTATAACAACGGTCCGAACGGATATCGTTGGCAATATTATATTAATCGTGCCGAGGGTCATAACACACTAGTTATCAATCCTAAAACGACAAATGACCCATGGCAGTCTGTCCCCGACCAGAATCCCTTGGCATCGACAGCCCTGACTGAATTTGAATCTAGATCGGATCTGGCATACGGCATCATGGATTTGAGCACGGCCTACAGTTTGCATGATGCGGTTGATGTGAAGCGAGGAATTGCACTCCTGAACGATCGAAAACAAGTGCTTGTGCAAGACGAAATCATGCTGGATGAGCCGGGAGAGATCTGGTGGTTTATGCATCTGAATGGAGAAGTGACGGCTGAGATAGCGTCAGACAAACAATCTGCCATCTTACAGAAAAATGGTAAACGGCTGTGGGTAGGGCTGGCCGAAGCGGTAAACGGCGCCGAGTTCGTTGTGCAGGATGCCAAACCGTTTCCAGGTTCGCCAAACCCATCGGATCAAATAACGAATCCGATTACACCTGATCAGAGTTCACACACACCTTCGCAGAAATTGTCGCTCCATCTGAGCGATACAAAGCAAGCGAGATTGCCAGTGCTGATGCAAGTGCTTCAACCAGGGGAATCGGCGCCGGCCAAGAAGGATCGGCTGACCGCTGTAGCGTTATACGACTGGGCGGAGGCGTTGGGTCAGCCAACTGAGGAACCAGGGGTTCCGGTGGAGCCTGCACAGCCGCCTCAGTCTGAAACTTCATCTGATCCGACGGAGCCCGCAGATGTGCAGGAAGAGAAGGAAGTGCGAGATGGGAGTCAGACGGGATATGAACAAAGCCGATTTCTGGATATTCGAGGACATTGGGCCGAGGAAGCGCTGAGCAAAGCACTTGAGTTGAACTGGCTCAAAGGATATGAAGACGGGCTGATGCGGCCAGATCAGGCAATAAATAGAGCACAGTTTGTAGTTTTATTATCGAGGGCATCGGCTTGGCCCAATGAAGCCGTCAGGCTGAGCTTTACAGATAAACAAAAGATTCCCGCATGGTCGGTTTCGGCGGTCTCCACAGCAAGTCGGTTGGGAATTGTTGTTGGTTATGAGGATGGCAGTTTTCGACCGTCCAACGCCATCACAAGGGCTGAAATGGCAGCGATGATCGCCCGTGCCATTAAAGTCCCAGCGGCCGGCAGTCCGACAACTGGATTTGCCGACGATGCTGCATTTCCGAATTGGGCTAGAGGCTATATCGCGGCTTTGGTTCAGGCTCATCTCATCCAGGGACGGGAAGGGAACCGGTTTGCAGCACATGAAATGGCTACCAGAGCAGAAGCAGTTGTTATGCTGCTTAGAGCACAGAGCGGCCAGCCAGTTTCATGATATATGCAGGTAATTCATTGAAACTTGTTCCCTTGAAATAGTATGGCGAAGGGCAAAATGCTATCTAAATGTATAAATGGAGGCGGAGAAAATGCTGGCTTTGCTAGGTGGTACAAAAACGATTAAAGAAGAACATGTGGAAATGTTCAAGTGGCCCATTATAACAGAGGAGGATGAGATTGCAGCTTTGGCGGTCATTCGCAGCGGAGCGATGTCTGGAACCGACATTACGAAGCAATTCGAGAAGGAATTTGCCCAGTGGCTCGGTATGCAGTATGCTCTTGGTTTTAATAACGGCACAAGCTCCTTATTGGCTGCCATGTATGGCTGTAAAGTGGGAGTGGGCGATGAAATTATTTGTCCGAGCGTCACCTACTGGGCTTCGGCATTGCCAGCCTATGCCTTAGGGGCGACGGTTGTATTCGCCGAAATTGATCCAACCACGCTATGCCTTGACCCGAATGATCTCGAGCATCGTATTACAGAGCGCACCAAAGCAATCGTTGTTGTACATTACTTGGGTCATCCGGCTGATATGGATGCGATTATGGCCATTGCCCAAAAACATAATATTAAAGTGATAGAGGATGTCTCTCATGCAATGGGAGGCTATTATAAGGGCCAAAGAGTGGGGACGACCGGTGATGTTGGAGCAATGTCGCTTATGTCGGGCAAATCACTT
>NZ_JBOZWO010000045.1:0-46172 GCF_050864975.1 Paenibacillus sp. GXUN7292
TGTTCTTCGAATTCTAACTGATTAATGATTTACGTGGGCAATTATTGGAGTGAATGCGGACGCAGTGCTTGATGCATACTAATGTTGTGCCATATTACTTCTTACATGAAAGGAAGATGGGTTATGGGGCGCAGAAGACGCAGTGTAATGTCTGAGGAGCTGAAATATGAGCTTGCCAAGGATCTGGGTTTTTACGATACGGTGCAGCAGGAAGGCTGGGGCAGCATTCGGGCTAAGGATGCCGGCAATATGGTAAAACGCGCTATTCAACTGGCTGAGGAAGCAGCGGCCAAATCGTACAAGCCCTAGGGCTTAGGCTCAAAAGGAAGTTCAAAAAGAGCGGAGCGCTGAATTAAAAAAGCTAACATTCAGCGCTTCGCTTTTATTGTAATCGTTTGTTATAATGTACCTTAAGCTTATGACGAACGGGTGAATCTATTAGATGAAAATTTATGAAAAAGCGCCTGCCAAAATTAATTTATTACTAGATGTTTTACGTAAAAGAGAAGATGGCTACCATGAAGTAGAAATGATCATGACAATGGTAGATTTGGCAGATCGGCTTGAGATGGAGCCGCTATCTAGAGATACGATCATTATTTCCAGCCAGGTAGGTTATATCCCTTTGGATGAGAAGAACTTGGCGTTCCAGGCTGCTAGACTTATTAAAGAACGATACAATGTGCGACAAGGTGTATATATACATTTGGATAAAAAAATACCAGTTGCAGCTGGACTTGCAGGAGGAAGCAGCGACGCGGCTGCCACACTGCGCGGATTAAACCGATTGTGGGGGCTGAACATCCCTGAGCAGGAGCTATGCCAGCTCGGAGCGGAGCTGGGCTCCGATGTGCCATTTTGTGTAACAGGCGGCACTGCTATCGCTAGAGGGCGTGGAGAGCAGCTTGAACCGATTCATCAGCCGCCGCAATGCTGGGTCGTTCTGGCTAAACCGCCGATCAATGTATCGACAGCGGATGTATATGGGAAATTCAGAGTTGAGCATATTAAGCAGCACCCTTCAATAGCGGCAATGAATGCGGCTCTTGCCAGTGGATCTTTTGCGCAGATGTGCGCGCAGCTAGGCAATGTTCTGGAGTCGGTAACGCTTAATATGTACCCAGAGGTACTTCAGCTTAAGGAAAGCATGTTAAAGCTTGGAGCAGACGGCGTGCTTATGTCAGGCAGCGGGCCGACCGTATTTGGACTTGTATCCAAAGAGGCGAAGCTGCCAAGAATATATAACGGACTAAGAGGTTTTTGCAAAGAAGTATACGTCGTTCGCATGCTCACCTCTAAGTGATATTTTACTTGAAATATAAGATTTTATTAGTTATTTGTATTCGTTGGTAAACGGACCTCCCAAAAGAATGGCGAAGCCGTTTATCCTTGATATATAGGGAAGTATAAGTATTCATCTTATACCTGTTCCTATATTTTATCGGTAAACGCGCCTCCTTCGTTTAAGCGAAGGGCGGAGACGGCGTTTATCCTTGATTGAATCCGTATATAAATGATATATTGTCTATATAATATTCGGATTTAGGACGGGGGAGATCGGCTTGAGGAAGGTTAAACGCAGCTCAAGATTAGTGGAAATGACGCAATATTTATTATATCGACCCCATACGTTGATTTCCTTGACTACATTTGCAGAGCGGTATCAATCAGCTAAATCATCGATCAGCGAAGATTTGGCTATTATAAAAGAGGTTTTCGAAGAAGAAGGAATTGGACAGCTGCATACGCTTGCCGGGGCGGCTGGCGGAGTGATGTACGTTCCCTCCATACATAAAGAAAATGCTCTATCCATTATTCAGCAAATTTGCCATCAGCTCGAGCAGCCTGACCGAGTGCTGCCGGGCGGCTACTTGTATATGACGGATATGCTTGGACAGCCGAGCTTGCTGGCGGATGTAGGAAGAATGTTCGCATCAGCCTTTGCGGGCCGAAATATTGATGTCATTATGACCGTAGAGACAAAAGGTATTCCGCTGGCCTACGCAACTGCTGCGTGCCTGAATATTCCCGTCGTCATTGTAAGACGTGACAATAAGGTTACAGAAGGTTCAGCAGTCAGCATAAATTACGTATCCGGTTCTACGAAACGAATTCAAACGATGTCTTTGGCTAGAAGAGCATTGAAGGAGCAGTCCCGTGTTTTAATTATAGATGACTTCATGAAGGCAGGCGGGACGATCCAAGGAATGATGGATCTGTTGTTTGAGTTTAATGCTGCAGTTGCCGGTGTCGGTGTATTTGTTGAGTCTGGTGAAATCGATTTGGAAGAACGTTTACTGGAGGACTATGTATCCTTGGCTAAGCTTACAGCTATGGATATGAAGACGAAGCAAATGAAAGTAGTACCGGGAAATTATTTTAATGAGTAGGGGATGAATGTCATGGCACAGGATTTAAAGATTGTATCCACTGAGCAGGCACCAGCAGCTATAGGTCCATATTCGCAAGCGGTTGTTTTTGGTAATCTGGTTTTTACTTCTGGCCAAATTCCGCTGCGCCCAGATGGTCAATTGGTGGAGGGCGGCATTGAAGCGCAAACTCATCAAGTATTTGCAAATTTAAAAGCGGTGCTGGCTGAATCGGGTTCTTCGTTGCAGCAGGCTGTTAAAGTAACTGTATTTTTAAAAGATATGAATCAATTTGCGACCGTAAATGAAATTTACGCAAGCTATTTTTTAGAGCATAAGCCAGCAAGATCAACCGTTGAGGTGGCAAGGCTGCCGAAAGATGTTTTTGTCGAAATTGAAGTCATCGCATCGACAAATGTCGAATGAGTACGAAAAAAATGCAAAAACAAAAAAAAATTTTAAAATGAGTATCAAATTACCAAATTACTAGAAGGAATTTGCAAAAATACGTGGAATATTACACCAAGTCTCAGATGGACAAAGGTGGTGAACACAAATGCAAATTACTGATGTCAGACTCCGCCGAGTAAATTCGGAAGGTCGAATGAAGGCAATCGCTTCCATTACCATTGATAATGAATTCGTCGTTCACGATATCCGTGTAATCGATGGCAACAATGGTATGTTTGTAGCAATGCCAAGCAAGCGCACTCCTGATGGCGAATTTAGAGATATCGCTCATCCCATCTCTTCTACTACACGAGAGAAGATTCAAGCTGCAGTTTTGGCTGAATATGAGCGTGCTGCCGATGAAGTTGCAATTGAAGAAGGAGCTTAACAAGGAAATAATGGATGTAACCGTTTGATCTGAGAAGAGAGCTTAATGCTCTCTTTTCTTTTTTTTGTTTTTAAGTTATATTATTTGAGAATTTGTTTGACCAAGGGAGTTGAGCTGAATATGAAACAAATGGCCATTGTGCTTGCGGCGGGTCAAGGCAAGCGAATGAAATCAAAATTATATAAAGTCATGCATGCTGTATGCGGAAAACCGATGGTAGAGCATGTAGTAGAAGCTGTTCAAGCGGCAGCTTGCGATCGAACAGTTGTTATTGTCGGACATGGCGCTGAAGCCGTGCAGACGCATTTAGGCGGCAAGGCAGAGTATGTTATGCAGGAGCAGCAGCTTGGCACAGGGCACGCTGTTATGCAGGCTAGAGAGCTGCTTGGGCAAGAGGATGGCGTTACGGTAGTTGTATGCGGTGATACGCCGCTCGTCAAGCCAGAGACGATTACTGCAATGCTGGAGCTGCATAAGAGCAGCGGCGCTGCTGCGACGGTGCTGACGGCGTCTTTTGATCAGCCTGCTGGATACGGACGCGTTATAAGAGCGGAAGACGGCACGGTGCAATGTATCGTGGAGGACAAGGACTGTACGCCTGAGCAGGCGGCAGTACGCGAAATAAATACGGGCACGTATTGCTTTGACAATCGCAAGCTGTTTGCTGCGCTGGAGCAGGTAACGAATGATAATGCGCAGGGAGAATATTATTTGACAGATATAATTGGGATCTTCAAACAGAGCGGCGATGTGGTACAGGGCTACTGCACGACAGACTTGGCTGAAGCGATCGGGGTAAACGATCGTGTTGCACTTGCTGAGGCAGAGCGCTTGATGCGCAATCGCATTAACCATGAGCATTTGCTTGCTGGCGTAAGCATTATTGATCCTGCAAATACGTATATTGAAAATGATGTGCAAATAGGGTCAGATACAATTATTTACCCGGGATCGATTATTCGCCGCGGTACAATAATTGGCGAAGCTTGTATAATTGGTCCGCAGGCTGACATAGCTAATTCCACAGTAGGCGACAGGGCAACCGTCAAATATTCGACAGTGAATGAATCGGTCATTGGCGAGGAAAGCACTGTTGGCCCGTATGCCAATCTTCGTCCCGGATCAGTCCTAGGACGCCACTGCAAAATCGGAGATTTTGTAGAACTGAAAAATGCCGTGCTGGATGATGGCAGCAAAGTATCTCATTTGAGCTATGTTGGCGATGCGCGCGTAGGCAAAGAAGTTAATATTGGCTGCGGTGTGGTAACTGTTAACTATGATGGCTTTAATAAGGCGCTTACTGAAATTGGCGATCATGCTTTCGTTGGCAGCAATGTTAATCTTGTAGCACCTATAAAGATTGGCGATGGAGCTTACGTGGTTGCCGGCTCTACGGTGACGAAGGACGTTCCTGCCGGCGATATGGCAATCGCCCGCGAGCGCCAGGTGAATAAGGCAGGCTATGCCGAGAAAATCAAATCAAAAGCGAAAGCTAAAAAAAATAACAGCTCGCCTAAGAATTAAGTTTTCTAGCTGCGATTGTGATTAATCTTTCGTTCTAATGGGTAAAGTGATATGGAAATCGAAATTATATAGGAGGTTCCATATGGCTATTACAATTCAGGCTGATCAAAGAAATCTTACAACCAAAGGCGATCTGCGCAGGCTGCGTTCAGTAGGGCAAATTCCAGCTGTTGTATATGGCAAGCAGCTTCAGAATCCCCAAGTAATCAGCGTTAGCGAGAAGCAGGTGGCAAGCTTGCTGCGCACGCATCCCAACGCTGTATTTACATTGGAAATTCCCGGCACGGGCAAACAGTCTGTCATGATTACAGACGTGCAGAAAGCTGTTTTAAATGGACAAGTGCTGCATATTGATTTCCATCAAATTAATATGAATGAAAAGGTCAGGACGCAAGTCCGCATTGAAGTGACAGGAGAAAGCTTCGGCGTGAGAGAGGGCGGCATTCAACAGTCGATCTTGCACGAGCTTGAAATTCAGTGCTTGCCTAGTGATATACCTGAATTTATTCCGGCAGATATTACTAATCTTGCTGTAGGGGAAAGCCTTCATGTCAGCGATTTGTATTTGCCGGAGGGCGTTGAGGCCAAGACTGAGGCTGACGCAGTCGTTGTAACGATACTGGCTCCACAGAAGGAAGCGGAGACAGAGGAAGAGGATGCCCCTGTAACAGCTGAGACAGAGGAAAGCACAGCAACCTCATAAATTATTTTGAGACAAGCATACTTGAAATTTTGTGTTTTTGGCGCCTGTCGCTTTTTATAGACAAAAAACCGCCTTGCAGGTAAGGCGGTTTTTGCCGTTGTTTACGCCTGCCTCATATTGTGCTACATTGATTCGTAAAGGAGTGTATGAAACGATGAAATGGTTTGTAGGTCTAGGCAATCCAGGCACAGCCTATCAGGATACGCGCCATAATGTCGGCTTTATGGTTATTGACGAGCTGGCCAAGCGCTGGGATATTAAAGTGACTACGAGCAAGTGCAAGGCGTTAGTCGGCGAAGGCAATGTCAATGGCACTAAGGTTGTGCTCATCAAGCCAATGACTTATATGAATTTGTCGGGTGAGGCTGTAAGGGCCTATTTGGACTACTATAAAGCAGATCCGGAAGATGGCGTTATCATATACGATGATCTGGATACAGAAACGGGCAGGCTCAGATTGCGCTATAAAGGAAGCGCTGGCGGCCATAATGGCATTAAATCACTTATTCAGCACTTGAATACCCAGCAATTTAATAGAATTAGAATGGGGATTTCCAGACCGCAGCCGGGAATGGATATCGCGGATTACGTGCTTTCCAAATTTCCAAAGTCAGAGAAGGAAGCGCTCGCCGCTATGATTGAACAGGCTTGCGATGCGGCTGAATACAGTCTGAAGGCGCCATTTGAAGAAACAATGGCCAAATTTAACGGATAAAGTGATGCAGCCATGTGAAAATGATTTGCACGAAGATAAAATGTTTGCAAACCGGGCATAATGAAAGGTATAACATCCTTTCAGGAGGCATAATATGGCTGTAAACTATATTTGCAGGCATTGCAAAACAGCAATGGGCGTTATTCATGAATCAGAAGTGTCCGAGCAGCAGCTGGGATTCCATTTCTTGACCCCCGAGGAGCGCAACGATATAATAGCGTATAACTCAAGCGGTGATGTAACAGTTAAGCTTGTTTGCGATTATTGCGCAGAAGCGATTCATGCTAATCCAGACTTATTGCTTGTAAGCAACCCTCTGCAGTAGGCCTGTTTGAACGCATAAAATTGTAGGAGACGAGCTACGCAGTCCTTCGACGGCAATAGCTCGTTTCGTATGAACCTTTCTGTTACATAGTTTTGAAATTGGAAGATAAAACAATAGTGTGTATGCCGGCTGAATGCAATTCAGCCATATTTTGGTTTTCAAAAGAAAAGAGGTGACGCTTGCATTGAAAGCGCTAATGAATGCTTTTGTTGCGGATGCAGATGTTCAAAGCTTATTGTCCGGGATTCAAAAAGGAATGCGAGAACAGATGGTGTCCGGCCTGGCGGGCTCTTCCCGCCAAGTGCTTATTGCAGCACTCAAAAGAGAAATTGATCGACCTATATTAGTCATTACACATAATATGTTTTCTGCACAAAAAATTGCTGAGGATTTGCAAGAATGCCTCTCGCCTGACGAGGTGCTGCTTTATCCTGCCAATGAACTGCTCGCAGCTGAATCGGCTATTTCCAGCCCTGAAACGCTGGCACAACGAATAGAAGCTTTGACTAAGCTGTCTCAAGGCTTTAGAGGGATCGTTGTAGCCCCTTACGCGGGAGTTCAGCGTTATTTGCCTATTCGCAGCGCCTTTACTGATGCTCAGTTTTCGATACGTGTAAAAGACGACCTTGCTATAGAGGCTTTCCTGCGCCGCATGACTTCCTTGGGATATACGCGATCGGATCGCGTAGAAGCTAAGGGAGAGCTTAGCGTGCGGGGCGGTATTGTCGATTTCTATCCGCTGACGGCAAGTCAGGCTTATCGGGTTGAGTGGTTTGGTGATGAAATTGATTCTATCCGCAGCTTTGATCCAGCAGACCAGCGCTCGCTTGCTCAATTGGAGGAGCTGGCTATTACCCCATGTCAGGAAATAGTAGCGGATGAAGCGAGAATGGAAGCGGCGGCTAGCCAAGCACAGCATATGCTGGATCGTCAATTGGACAAAATGACCGATCGCACAGCCAAGGAAAGATTGCGGGCAGAAATCGGCGGAGAGCTGGAGAAGCTGAGAGAGCACACCTATTTCTCTGAAATTTATAAATATATAACTTTATTATATCCGGAGCGCCAGACCATTATGGATTATATGGCACAGGATACATTGCTAGTGCTTGAAGAGCCTACGCGCCTGCTAGAGACAGCCAAGCAGCTTGAGAGAGATGAAGCGGAATGGGCAACCCACTTGCTGTCCACCGGCAAATCTCTGCCAACGTTTACAATTGCGCGCAGTTCGGATGAGGTATTGTATCATCGTCCATTCCCTACGTTGTTCCTGTCGCTTTTCTTAAGGCAAATTCCGCATACGCAGCCGCAAAATATATTGAATATGACTAGCCGTTCCATGCAAAATTTCCACGGGCAAATGAACTTGCTCAAGACGGAGATGGAGCGCTGGAAAAAGGTCGGTTCAAGCATTATGATGCTGGCAGGCAATGCTGAGCGCATGGAACGGATGCGCCGTGTACTTGATGATTATGATATTGAGGCTCCTATATTGCTGGAAGGAAATCTTCAGCAAGGCTTTGAGCTGCCCTCCTCTCAGCTTGTTGTTATTACAGAAGGCGAGATGTTCTCTCAAAAGCAGAGAAAAGCTAGACGCATAGACAAGAGATTGGACAATGCAGAGAGAATCAAAAGCTATACGGAGCTTAAGGTGGGCGATTATGTCGTCCATCAGAATCATGGCATCGGCAAATATGTCGGGATCGGCACTCTTGAGATTGCTGGCATTCATCGCGATTATTTGCATATCGTATATGCTGGCGGGGATAAGCTTTCAGTACCGATAGATCAAGTAGATTTAATACAAAAATATGTTGGCTCTGAGGAGCGGGAACCGAAAATCAGCAAGCTTGGCGGTGCGGAGTGGACGAAAGCCAAGACCAAGGCACGCGCCTCCGTACAGGATATTGCTGATGATTTGATTAAGCTGTATGCGGAGCGCCAGTCTGCGCCCGGCTATGGGTTTAGCAAGGATTCCTCGTACCAGCAGGAGTTTGAGGCGATGTTTCCCTATGATGAGACGCGCGACCAGCTGCGAGCGATTGAAGAAATTAAGCGTGATATGGAAAAAAACCAGCCGATGGACCGATTGCTGTGCGGGGACGTAGGCTACGGCAAGACAGAGGTTGCCGTTCGGGCTGCCTTTAAATCGACGATGGACAGCAAGCAGGTCGCTGTGCTGGTGCCGACGACAATATTGGCTCAGCAGCATTACGAGACCTTTAGAGAAAGATTTGCAGGGTATCCGATCAATGTTCAGGTATTAAGCCGTTTCCGTTCGCGCAAGGAGCAGAATGAAACGATTAAAGGCTTGAAAAACGGCAGTGTTGACGTAGTCATCGGAACGCATAGGCTGCTGTCGCAAGATATTATATTTAAATCGCTCGGCTTGCTCATTGTCGATGAGGAGCAGCGTTTCGGCGTTTCACATAAGGAGAAGCTGAAAAAATTAAAAACGAATGTCGATGTATTGACGCTTACAGCTACGCCAATTCCGCGGACGCTTCATATGTCTATGCTTGGCGTTCGAGATCTGTCGGTTATTGAGACGCCTCCTGAGAACCGCTTTCCTGTTCAAACCTATGTCGTTGAGCATAGTCCTGCACTCGTTCGTGAAGCGATTGAGCGTGAGCTGGCGAGAGGCGGGCAGGTATACTACCTGTACAATCGTGTGCAGGGCATCTATCAAATGGCAGAGCATATTAATGCGCTTGTTCCCGACGCCAAGGTTGCAGTAGGCCATGGCCAGATGTCTGAGCAGGAGCTGGAGAAAACCATTTTGGATTTCCTTGACGGCGAATCCGATGTGCTCGTAAGCACAAGCATAATCGAGACAGGGGTAGATATCCCTAACGTCAATACACTGATCGTTCATGATGCGGATAAAATGGGCTTATCCCAGCTTTATCAGCTGCGCGGCAGGGTAGGCCGTTCCAATCGGATTGCATATGCCTATTTCACCTACCAGCGTGACAAGGTGTTAACGGAGGTAGCGGAAAAGAGGCTGCAGTCAATTAAGGAGTTTACAGAGCTGGGTTCAGGCTTTAAAATCGCAATGCGGGATTTGTCCATTAGAGGCGCCGGCAATTTGCTTGGTGCTGAGCAGCACGGTTTTATCGCATCAGTCGGCTTTGAAATGTATTCCCAAATGCTGGCGGAAGAAATCGCAAAACGCAAGGCTGAGATGGGCGGCGAGCAAGTCGTGGAAGAAAAGCCGACTGTTACTTTAGTTGATTTAAGCGTAGATGCTTATCTGCCTTCCGAGTATATTTACGACAGCATTCAAAAAATAGAAATCTACAAGAAGGTATCCGTTATCAGCACGTTCCAGGAAGCCGATGATATGGTTGACGAGCTAATCGACCGCTTTGGAGATTTGCCGCAGGCTGTATTGAATTTAATGTCGGTTGCCAGACTAAAGGTGTTTGGTGCACAGCTTGGCATAGAGCAAATCAGTCAGCGTGCTGATGATTTGAGCATTAAATTTGCGGAGAAAACGAATTATAGGATTGATCGCAAAAAAGTGGATAAGCTTTGCTTGAAGTATGAAAATCGTTTCAAGCAAAGTGCGGAAACAGAAGAGCCGCGTACATTGCTGCTGCGGGGCAAGGGGCTTAATATGGAGCAAAAGCTCCATTATTGCGAGAAATTTTTGACCGAGTACGCAGAGCTGATTGTGGTAAAGCCTTCCTTGCAAAAGGCTACCCCATAGAGAAATTCGCATTTAGAGATAGGTTTCTGTTACAATGAAACCAAGTTTATATTTTGAAAGGGGACTATACATGTTGCTGAAAACACGCAAATCGGGATGGCGCAAAAGCGCGCTGCTCGTTATTGCAGCAATGCTTGTCATGACGATTGTGGCGGGCTGCGGTAATAACAAAAAGGGAGATTATTCTTTGCAGTTTAAAGGGGTAGACAAAGGCGAAGTTGTCGCTACCTATGAGGGCGGACAAGTAACACAAACTGAATTTGATAAGTATCTTGCTTTGCTTGGTTTAGCGCAGCCCGAGTCAGAAGCAATTTTTCAAATTCCGCAGTTTCAGGAAATGATTTTGGAGCAATATGTTTCTTATAAAGTGATTGGAACAAAAGCGACAGCTGACACGATGACAAAAGCTAAAGAGCTTGTAACGGATCAGCTTAAGCAATTTAAAGATCTTAAAAAAGAGAATAAAGATTTTAACAAGCTGGTAAAAGATAAAAAAGTGTCGGATGACGATATGGCTACGTTTTTGATGCTTACTGCTGTGCTTGTTACACATATGAATTCTTTGGTAACCGATGAGGATATGCAAAAGGCTTACGAAACTTTACAGCCTAACTTTGCAATTTCGACAGTACGCCATATTTTAGTTAATACAGTCGAAATAAACCAGCAAACGGGCGAGCAGAAGGAAGTTCGCACGGATGAGGAAGCGCTAAAGCGCGTGAATGAAGCAAAAGAAAAATTGCTGGCCAATGAGGATTGGGACAAGCTTGCAAAAGAATACTCTGATGATGGCGGCTCCAAGGAAAAAGGCGGATTGTATGCAGATACAGATGCAAGCGGCTGGGTTGAGCCGTTCAAGCAAGCTGCTTTTAAACAGGAGATCGGTGTAATTGGCGAGCCTGTGAAAACAGAGTACGGCTACCATATTATTAAAGTGGAGAAGCGTGATGTAACGGCGCTTGATAAGCTAAGCGAGTCTCAGAAGGCACAAGTTAAGGATTCAGCGGCTTATGCTCATCTGGAGAAATTCCTCGATGAAGAAATGGAAAAGCTCAATATCAAGATAACATTGCCGCAGCCTGAGCCTAGCCCAGGTGAAAGCCCAGAGACAAGCCCAGAGACAAGTCCAGAGGCAAGCCCGGAGACAAGTCCAGAGGCAAGCCCAGAAGCTAGCCCGGAAGCTAGCCCGGA
This sequence comes from Paenibacillus sp. GXUN7292, assembly GCF_050864975.1. Taxonomy (NCBI): domain Bacteria; kingdom Bacillati; phylum Bacillota; class Bacilli; order Caryophanales; family Paenibacillaceae; genus Paenibacillus; species Paenibacillus sp. GXUN7292. The sequence continues at coordinate 11,378 of NZ_JBOZWO010000045.1, forward strand.
AGCTTCAGAAACACCTGCTAAGTAAGAGACCGCTCCTTTTGCAGGAGAAATATTGTGAAAGAGCCCTTAGGATAAATTTTCCTGAGGGCTTTTTTTAAACTAGGAAAGTGCGACCAAGCCTAGGTTATGAAGTTTAGCAGGTAAGCCTTGAAGTAACTGGTGAAACCGGCGATCCATTACTGGAGCCCGGTTCACTTACTTCGTCGCATGAGTATTCTGAGCAATGATGAACTTCTAAGGGTTGCCATAAACGCTATTCGTGCAAAAATGGCGGTTTAAATTTTCTAACGGTTGCTGTGGCGCTTAATTTCCCAAAAAGCACTGATTTTGCTCGAGAAAGGTACAATAGCGTTCATGACAACCATTACATTTTCGAATGAGCTAAAATAATCGAAATAGCCTCTGTGGCAACCGTTAGGCAATTATGGCAGTTGATTATAGGGTGCGTTTTACCATTATCCTCCAATATGAACATAAGTATCTGCTTATGCAACAAAAAGACTATTTTTTGATTCTAACGGTCATGGATGACCGCACCGCCAATAGCGCCGCATCGTTTGTTCTTTACAAACGATTGTGAAAAAACAATTGCTTATATTTGTAAAAAGTGATATCATAAATATATCAAAAAGATATGGAGTGATGGCGATGATGAGAGAGAAAAAAGCATGGTACGTAAGCGGATATCTTGCCCTGTTAGTTGCGCTTGTAGCGCTGCTGGGCGGAGTGTTTCTAACGTTGTATACCGCGATCACAGAAGCCTTGCCGGTGTCCTTCGTTCCAATAGGTATCGTACTCGTATTGTTATCTATAGTTTGTTTTACTTCGATAGTCATAGTGCAGCCTAATCAGGCTAAAGTCATTACTTTCTTCGGAACTTATACAGGGACAATTAGCGAAAGCGGATTATGGATGGTACTGCCGTTTACCAATAAGACAAATGTATCGTTGAAGGTGCGTAACTTTAATAGCCAAACCTTGAAGGTGAATGATGCAGAAGGCAACCCTATTGAAATAGGCGCAGTAGTTGTTTATAAGGTTACAGATACGGCTAAAGCTACTTTTGACGTGGACCAATATGAAAAGTTTGTAGGTATTCAAAGTGAAACGGCACTGCGTCATATCGCAGCGCAGTATCCTTATGACACCTTTACGGATGAATCCAAAATTTCCTTGCGCGGCAATGCCGATGAAGTTGCCGCAGAGCTGCTGCTGGAGCTGCAGAAGCGTCTAGACGTTGCAGGTGTACAAATGCTTGAAACAAGACTGACGCATTTGGCCTATGCGCCTGAAATTGCAAGTGCAATGCTGCAGCGGCAGCAGGCGATCGCGATCGTATCTGCCCGTCAGAAGATCGTTGAAGGTGCTGTAGGCATGGTGGATGCTGCTCTTAAGCAGCTGGAGGCAAACGGAGTAGAACTGGATGCTGAACGTAAAGCGGCAATGATTAACAATTTGATGGTGTCAATTGTTTCGGATCGGGCAGCGACGCCGGTAATTAATACAGGATCGCTCTACGGCTAGAGGATTTGTGATGAGCAAACAAAAAAAAGCATTTCCACTCCGTCTTGATCCGGACCTTCATCGGGCATTGGAGCAATGGGCTGCGGATGAATTTCGCAGCGTAAACGGTCATATTGAATATTTGCTGCGAGAAGCATTAAGCAAGGCTGGACGATTAAAAAAACAGCAGCAGCACGATAAAGAATCTTAATGATTTGAGCCTGGGAAAGCTTTCCTGGGCTCGTTTTTTGTTGCTGAGTAAGCTGGAAGCGGCATGCATAAGAAATTGGGAATCGAAGAATACTATGGCTAGTTTCAAAAATGTTGTATCAGAGGCAATTTCAATGGGTAACAATTAATAAGCAGCACTAGTATGAAATTGACTCATCGGTGACACATTATTACCACTATGTGTATTCCATAACATTAATTAAAATTTTTTGGTGAAAGCGGGGCAACAAGACTATGAAAGCAACTGGTATCGTACGCCGCATCGATGATCTTGGACGAGTAGTTATCCCGAAGGAAATTCGTCGAACACTGCGCATACGTGAGGGAGATCCCCTGGAAATATTTGTAGACCGTGATGGAGAAGTTATTTTGAAAAAGTATTCTCCAATTGGCGAGCTTGGCGATTTTGCGAAGGAATACGCAGAATCTTTATTTGAAAGCACTGGACATATAACGTTGATCAGCGACAGGGACAGTATTATTACAGTAGCTGGCGCATCGAAAAAGGAATTGCTGGATAAGCAGATCGGCTCTACGCTTGAGGCTTGTATGGAAAACCGTCGCACAGTATCTGAAAGCACAGCTGGAACATCTGAAATTATTAAGGATGGCCACGATAACTATACTTCATTTATTGTTGCTCCTATTATCGCTGGCGGAGATCCAATCGGCACAGTCGTAATGCTCAGCAAGGAAGAAGGCGTTCAAATGGGGCAGCTGGAAATTAAAATTGCGGAAACCGCCGCAGGCTTCCTAGCTAAACAAATGGAACAATAAAATTGCATTGGATACAGCTCTTTGAGCGACAGCATATGTCGGACAAAGAGCTGTTTTTGGATTTTAGGTCAATAAAAAGGAAGCATTGTCAGGCTTGTTCTGACTTGTCACCGGGCATACAAGATAATGTATAATAGACAGCAGACAAGTGTCGAATCAGATGAGTGTGTCGATGCCTTTTCCACAATGAATCGACAGCCTCAAGATATGCGCTAGCTAGTAAAGCTGAGGTGAGGAGATGGCTGGGCGGCATAAGGATGGGCATTTGCAAGCTATCGGTCTGCGCGGGGCTGCTGTGCTGGCGGGCGCTGCCCTGCTTACGAAATTAATCGGCGTGCTGCAAAAGATACCTTTGCAAAACTTGGCAGGGGATCGTGTTTTCGGCATCTATAATGCGGTTTACCCTTTATATCAGCTGTTGACTGTGCTGGCGACTGCAGGCTTGCCGGCTGCTATATCCATTGTAATTGCGCAGCAGCTTCAAGAAGGCGCTGCCAGCAATCAGATTAGAGGAACTCTGTATACTGCGCTTGTAACGCTAGGCGTAATGGGAGCCGCTGCAGCGCTTTGCTTATGGCTGCTAGCTGATCCTATTGCATACTGGATGGGGGATCGCGCTGCAGCAAGCTCGCTGCGCAGCTTGTCAGCGGCGCTCGCTGTTGTACCTCTTGTAGCTGCTTTGCGGGGATATATACAGGCTATGGATCGAATGGCCTTATCGGCAGCTTCGCAGGTGATAGAACAACTGATACGCGTTGCGGTTATGGTTACGGTCTTATTTTGGAGCTTGTCCGCAAGCTGGGAGGCAGCATCGTTGACAGCGGCTGTCATGAATGGTTCTGCAGCCGGTGCGGTTGCGGCATTGCTGCTTCTGGCAGTCTTTGCTCGCACAAAGCACACGAAAACTCCCGAGCTCAGCTCCATATTTGGACTGCGAGATGCAGCCTTGGCAGCAAAAAAGCTGTTCGCTGTTGCTCTGCCCGCAGTGCTTGGTGCGGCGGTTGTCCCGGCAATGGGTGTAGTCGATGCTTTTACTATTCCCAGAATGCTGCAGGCCGGCGGAGCTGCGGAAGATGCAGCTATGGCGCAATTCGGCATTTACAGCCGGGCGCTGCCTTTGGTGCAGCTCGTTGTTATGATAGCTGGTGCAGCTGCCGGCGCTTTGGTGCCGCGGCTCGTATTGCTGGCTGATAAAAAAACGCTTCACCACAGCGTGCATATAATTATTCGCATCTCTTCGCTGATTGGGGCGGCAGCTGCAGTAGGCTTGCTGCTGCTTGCAAAACCAATCAATATAATGCTTTATGCCAACAGCAGCGGTACAGACGTATTTGCGATTATAGGATGCACTGCGTTTGCGAGCTGCATATTAGCCGCGGTCTCACCCTTATTGCAGGTGCTGGGAGCGATTCAGGCGCCTGCACTGCTGCTGCTTACAGCAGCTTGCACGAAGGGTGCGCTCAATCTTATTTTTACATCACGCTTTGGCATTGTAGGGGCTGCATTTGCCGGACTGGCCGCTCTATCGGCAGCTGCGGCTATCGGATTGGTTATGGCCTACATGAAGCTTAACAGGGCAACTTATGGCGGAAACAAAACCAATAATAAGCGCCGTCCTTTTTTCACTTCCTCGGCTGCAGCTGCGGTTATGGGGCTTGTAATAATGGGGGGAGCAGTAACAGGCATGCAATGGCTTATAAGCACCATGATAGGCTCGGTAGTGTCTGCGCGGCTGTTAGCGGCCATAGTGTCGATTACAGGCGTGGCTGCTGGCGGTATTATATTTTTGGCGGCGATATTAAAAACGTCTTTTATTGGACAAGCTGAATGGAAGCTTCTCGGCATTAGCGGCAAGCTGCTGAGCAGGATAAAGCGTTGGCAATCAAAGCGTTAATCGCTACAATAAAAAGAACTGATGCCGAAGGAGGCATAGATATGTCTACAGCACAAATTACAGTAGTTGGTCTTGGGTCAGGCCATCCTGATCAGTTAACGCTCGGTATTTGGAGGAAGCTGCAATCAGCTACTGAGCTATACATAAGAACCAAGGATCATCCCGTTATGAGCTTGCTCGATGCTGAAGGGGTAGCTTATCGTTCTTTTGACGATATCTACGAGCAGCATGAATCTTTTCCTGATGTGTATGAAGCGATAGCCGGCCAGCTAATAGCTGCAGCGAGCAATAATAATGCTGCGGCAAATATAGTCTATGCTGTGCCTGGCCACCCTATGGTGGCAGAGCGAACGGTGCAGCTGCTGCGCGAGCGATGCCACAATCAATCGATTGAACTTAACATTATGGGCGGCGAAAGCTTCCTTGACCAAGCATTTGTCAGACTTGGCATAGATCCTATCGAAGGCTTTGCTTTGCTGGACGCCTCAGAGCTTCCAATCGCACTGCTGCAGCCGCAGCTGCATACGATTATCGGACAGGTCTACGATGCATACACAGCATCCGATGTTAAGCTAGCCTTAATGGAACGCTATCCCGATGATTTTGAGGTCTATGTTTGCCACGCGCTTGGCGTAGCTGGAGATGAACAAATTGTACGAGCACCGCTTTTTGAAATTGACCGGCTTGACGGATACGGCAATCTGTCGCTTGTATATGTTCCCCGTTCAGACAATCCTGATTTGCGCAACCGCACGCTTGAACGGCTGCATGAGATTGTTGCTATATTGCGCAGCCCAGACGGCTGTCCTTGGGACCAGGAGCAAACCCATCAATCTATTCGCAAAAACTTTATTGAAGAGCTGTACGAAGCGCTTGAAGCGTTGGATAATGATGATCCGGACAGCATGGTTGAAGAGTTTGGCGATGTTCTGCTGCAGCTTATGCTTCATAGCCAGATGGAAGAGGAGCAGGGCACCTTTACCATCTATGACGTTGTCGAGGCTTTGAGCGAAAAGCTTGTATTCCGTCATCCGCATGTTTTTGGTGAGCAGCAAGCAGGCAATGCCGAAGAAGCGCTTGGCAACTGGGAGGAAATGAAAAAAGAGGAGCATAAGCGCAAAGGGACAAAGCGGCAATCTCAGCTGGATGGAATTCCGCCGGATCTGCCTGCTTTGATGAAGGCATACAAGCTGCAGAAAAAAGCGGCAAAGGTTGGCTTTGACTGGAGTGAAATTGATTCTGTTCTGGCCAAAATAGAGGAAGAGCTGTCAGAGCTTCGGGAAGCTATTGCCAGCAAGGACCCTGAGGAGCAGGCCGGTGAGCTTGGCGACCTGTTATTTGCCGTAGTAAACGCTTCGCGCTTCATCAAGGCCGATCCAGAGGAGGCGCTCACTCGCACAAACCGCAAATTTATTGATAGATTTCAATATATAGAAGAGCAGCTTGGTATAAAAGGAAAAACTTTTGACCAAACTGATTTACTAGAGATGGATCGCTTGTGGGAGGAGGCAAAATCAAGATAATTGACTATGAAATGTCATAATTCGCTTTAATCCTACACAATCAACAAAAAAAATTAGTAGACTAGCAGGAATTTAAAGTTGCGAGCAGAATATGTATTCTTCAGAAAGAATAAAAAACTCATAGCTTGGCTAGGCTCTCAAGCCAGCCATCAATCATTGTACGCAAATATAGGAGGATATGAATGATGAACAAAACAGATTTGATTAACAATATTGCTGAGAAAAGCGGTTTGACAAAACGTGATGTTGAAGCAGTACTTAACGGTTTTCTAGGTGAAGTAACAGATGCACTTGCTGGCGGAGATAAAGTACAGCTAATCGGCTTCGGTACTTTTGAAACTCGCACTCGCGCTGGTCGTATCGGCCGCAACCCGCAAACAGGCAAAGAAATCGAAATTCCTGAGTCCAAGGTTCCTGCATTCAAGGCTGGCAACAAGCTGAAAGAAGCGATCAAGTAATTTATGCGTCTCGACAAATTCCTTAAAGTCTCCAGGCTGATCAAACGACGTACTGTTGCGAAGGAAGTTTCTGAGCAGGGCCGTATTTGGATCAATGGCAAAGAGGCTAAACCAAGCTCTACGGTTAAGGTAGGCGATGAGCTTGAGATTCAGTACGGACAGAAGATGGTAACGGTACGTATTGAGCGTTTGGCCGAAACGACTCGTAAGGATGAAGCAGGAGAACTTTATACAGTTATCAAGGAAGAACAGAGGCAACGTGAGCCGGAGTTCGACTGGAATAACTAAGCTAACAATCTGTCCACACAGCGGGCAGATTTTTTTTTAATAATTTTAATAAGACGAGCGGCACACATGGCCTAATCCTGCAATTGTTTCTGTTTTTAGTTCTAAGATCGCCCTCCTGTCCATAGGATGAAGTAATATGAATTAAGCGGGGGACGAGTCTATGGCGGAATCCAATAAAGGGCTAAAGCAGCAGGAAGTGAAAATGATCAATCGCAAGGTGCTTGAGCTTACAGGCGTAATGAATGTGGAGAGCTTTGACAGCGAGCAATTTTTGTTGGAGACAAATTTGGGTTACCTGTCCATACAAGGGCAAAACTTGCATATGAAGCATTTGAGCCTTGAGCAGGGCATTGTTATTATCGAAGGCTATGTTCATTCACTCGCCTATAAAGACTCTGCAGGAGCAAGCAAGTCCAAAGGGCTGCTGGGTAAAATATTTAAGTGACGCTTACGATCCAGTGGCTTACCATAGCCGCAATGCTGACCGCGGGCCTTGGAATGGGAGCTGTATTTGACGGCTATCGCGTAGTGTCCAATGAGCTTAAGTTCCCGCGCTGGTGGCTGCCGTTTCTAGACATCATGTATTGGATTGCAGCGGCGCTTGTTGTCTTTCGAATGCTGTACGCTAGCAACAACGGCGAGGTGCGGGCGTACGTATTTCTTGGACTAGCTTTAGGCGTGCTCATTTATTATTGGCTGTTTAATCGTGTTGTTGTTGCAGTTGTTCGTTGGCTTATTCGTGCGGTTCGAACGCTTATTCGGATCGGTATTCGAACGCTTGAGTTAATTATTGTAAAACCTACCCTATTTTTGTATAATGTATTAAAATTCGTAATAGGAATTGGGTCTGCAATCACTATTTTCCTGTTTAAACTTGTGTTACAATTGTTGCGACCCTTTGGTAAATTGCTTGCGTGGCTGCTAAAGCCTATTTGGCGACCAATCGTGCGCGCAATCGTACCGAAGTGGCAAACATGGAAACAAGCCTGCGCATCAAGCAAGCTTGTCAGTCTGGTTCTATCTTGGAAATCCCGGCTGAATAACTGGTTGAGGAGGAAATAACGTTAATGGTACCCGCAGTAGCAGAAAAGAAAGTATCCGTGAACAAAGCTACAAAACGCCGTTTTAAAATATGGTTCATGTTTATCGTCCTATTTATGGGTTGGGCGGGCTATACGTTATTCGGCCAATACCAGCAGCAGGTAGAGACCAGTAATAAGCTTTTGGCCTTGCAGAAGCAAGTGGAAGCGGCAATTGCTGAAAGTGAAGCATTGCAAAAACATGTCGAGCGATTAAATGATCCGGAATATATAGCACAATTGGCAACGAAAGAGCAAGGAATGGTAAAAGAAGGCGAACAGCAAATTTTTAGTGATTAATACTGGCAGGTTAGGGTGAACGTCTGTTGCTCTGTTTCAGAGATTCGGTTATAATCACGATAGAAGTAAAAAATTTTTTGGAGAGGAACATTTTATTTTATGGCAATTGAAGTGGGCGCCAAGTTAGAAGGAAAAGTGACTGGTATTACGCATTTTGGGGCATTTGTCGACTTGTCGGGAGGTGTCACAGGTCTAGTTCACATTTCGGAGATTGCCGATAACTACGTTAAAGACGTTAAGGATCACCTCAAGATTGATGACGTTGTTAAAGTTAAGGTGATCAACGTTGATAAGGACGGAAAGATCGGATTATCCATTAAGCAAGCCGTTGACCGGCCTGAAGGACAGCAGCCGTCACCAGCGCGAGAGCGAACTGGCGGTGTTGGAGCTGGAGCTGGCGGTGGAGAAAGATTTAACCGCGGAGGCCAGGATCGTGGTGGACGTCCCTTCAACAAGCAGTCGTCTGGCAGACCGTCATTCGGCAAACCGTCATTCGAGGATAAAATGTCTCGCTTTTTAAAAGACAGTGAAGAAAGAATTTCTTCGCTTAAGAAGAACACAGAAGGCAAGCGCGGCGGGCGCGGAGCTAAACGCATGTAAGCATTATTACAAGGATACTAACAGCAGGACCTTAACCGGTTCCTGCTTTTTTTTATTTTATCTGTATTTTTGATTGTCGTATTTGCCGACAATAAAAAATATTCCAAAAAAATTCCACTAAACCTCTGCCATTAACGACAGCTTCCTACGTGTTTTCACTATACTATTGTAAGCGCTACACACTAATTTTGTTGAATGAAGCCCGGCAAAGACTTGCTCTGGCAAGGATTAATCCCTTGCTAACACTGGCTTTTTGTAGGTTACGACAAGCTGTTTTGAGCCGGTGGCATTTGTCGGAAATTTTTTTGCTGCTGCTCTGTTTGTTTGACAAACTTTATAAGGACAGGCCTCTATAATGAAGGACACAATCTATTCGGAAATGGTGGTGTCTGGAAGTGAAGAAAGGAAATGTTTTAGTTTTTCCGAATCTAAAGGGCAGAGACTGGATACGGATGCAAAGCAAAGCAGCCCGCCTTGCCATTACACGCAGCTCTAACGCTATCTGGTCCAGAAAATGGACGTTTCTGCTTATTGGTATAGCTTTATTGCTGGGCAGGGCCGTTATACTGGATTCGTTAATGCCTTTTGCAATCGCCTACTTTGCCGTTATCTATTTTTTGCGCAAGGATATTTATGGCTGGATTGCAGTAGCATTGGTAGCAGGCAGCTTTTTGGCAGTAGAGCCTTCGCCGTTATGGATTGCGATGGAAATTATCGTGCTTTTTCTTATGCTGCGTGGACTGGAGGCTTACGAGAAGGCGGAGCTGTCTACTGCGCCTATCCTTGTTTTTGCAGCGACGCTGCTTGTGCAGCTGTTCAGCGCATTAATTCATGAATCACTTAGCTGGTATGCCTTTACCATGGTGCTTGTTGAAGCGGCGTTAGCGTTTGTGCTTACTTTAGTATTTATTCATGCTTTACCGGTGCTGACCATGAGCAAGAAAACAGCTACGCTGCGGCATGAGGAAATTATATGCGTCATGATTTTGCTGGCTTCAGTAATGACAGGGGCGGTTGGCTGGACGCTGTATGGCATGTCAGCAGAGCATGTGATGTCCCGTTATATGCTTCTATTGTTCGCAATGGCGGGCGGTGCTCCGCTCGGTGCTTCAGTCGGTGTGGTTGCAGGATTAATATTAAGCCTTGCAAATTTTGGGGCTGTTGTGCAGATGAGCATGCTTGCATTCGCAGGCCTGCTGGCTGGCTTGCTGCGTGAAGGCGGCAAAATGGCCACGGCATTCGGAATGCTGCTCGGCACTTCTATTTTAACCGTTTATATCGGTTCACAAGCGGATGTGATGAACTCAACGTGGGAATCTGTTGCAGCTGCAGTTTTGTTATTGCTTACCCCAAGAAGCATTATTCGAACCATCTCCCGTTATGTCCCGGGAACGAATGAGCATGTGAAATCCCAGCATGAATATGCCAAGCGTGTACGGGATGTTACTGCCAATCGAGTCTCTCAGTTTTCAGAAGTGTTTCGTCAATTATCGCGCAGCTTCGGCCAGTTTAGCGGCAGCGAAGCAACTAAGCCGACAAAGGAGGATGAATTGGAGCATTTTATGAATGCAGTTGCTGCGCAAAGCTGTGCTAGCTGCCATCGCCAGCAGGCGTGCTGGAACAAAAAATATTTTCATACGCACAAAATGGTTACAGAAATGATTGAAGCCGTTCAAGTAGGCAAATTGTCTACGGGAGGAGATATGCCGCGCAGCTGGACAAGCCATTGTCTAAAGGCAGGGCAAGTGGCTACGGTTATGCGCCATCAGTACGAGCTTTATCAGCATCATATGCGCTGGAAAAAGCAATTATATGATTCTCGTCAATTAGTAACGGATCAGCTGCTAGGTGTTTCGCTCATTATGGAGGATTTATCAAAAGAAATTAAAAGGGAGGGACAGACGCTTCATTTGCAAGAGGAACAAATTAGAGAGGCGGTGGAAGGATTAGGCTTGTCCATTCAAGGCATTAATATTGTCAATCTTGAGGAGGGAAATGTAGATATTGAGGTTTACCATACTTTTGGGAAGGGGTTTGATGAATGCAGAAAAATTATCGCGCCGCTGCTTAGCGACATTATGGGAGAGCATATTGCTGTAAAGCACGAGCAGCTCCCCGAGAAGAGTGGCGATCCGCACTTGGTAACCTTCGGTTCAGCCAAGCAGTATGAAGTGGAGACAGGCGTAGCAGGCGCCGCCAAAGGAGGAGATTTGCTGTCAGGCGACAGCTTTAGCCTAGTGGAGCTCAGCAATGGCAAATTTGCTGTAGCCATTAGCGATGGTATGGGCAACGGTGAGCGCGCCCGCCAAGAAAGCAGCGCAGCGCTGTCTATTTTGCAGCAGCTATTGCAGTCAGGCATGGACGAGAAGCTCGCAGTGAAATCTGTAAATTCCGTTTTATTGCTGCGCTCTTCTGATGAAGTGTTTGCTACGGTTGATTTGGCCATTATGGACTTATACACAGCTCAAACTACTTTTATGAAAATCGGCTCGACACCGAGCTTTATAAAAAGGGGGACAGAAGTTATTCCGGTTGCCGCCGGCAATCTGCCTATTGGCATTTTACAGGAAATCGATGTGGATTTTGTTTCCATGCAGCTTCTTCCCGGCGACACGCTGGTCATGATGAGTGATGGCATATATGATGCACCAGGCCATGCTGTCAATAAAGAAATGTGGATGAAACGGATTATTAGTGAAATGAAGACGGATGATCCGCAGGAAATGGCAGATATGCTGCTGGAAACGGTCGTGCGCCATCATGAAGGAGATATTTTGGATGATATGACGGTATTAGTGACTCGAATCGATAAGCATTTGCCGGAATGGACATCGCTGCGCTGGCCTGGCATGGCCAGAGTAGAAAGACCTAGGACAGTCAGTTAAAAATATACCATTTATTAATATAAGTTTTGACTCATATAAAGCACTCTTTTGAATGAAATTGGTTGTGGGAGGGACCAAAGCTGTTCAAGAGAGTGTTTTTTTCATTCCCGAAGAAAGGATATTATTTATATATAAAGATTTTTCATAGAACATATGATAGGATTTACTAAATAAGTGCAATATCATACATAAATAACGAATCTAGCTGTTTAACTCCTCTTACAAAAGGAAAAGCTGATAGAAAGCTTTTCAATATGCTATAGCTGCTGGAAGCTATAGGGCTAGGAGGAGGAAGGCAGTATTATGAGGCAAATATTATTAATTACAGACGGATGTTCAAATGTAGGCATTAGTCCAATAGTCGCTGCTGCTCATGCCAATGCCGAAGGGATATCGGTAAATGTAGTAGGCGTGCTCGATGATGGGGATATCGGCGAGCTTGGAGCAGCCGAGATTGAAGAGATTGCTAGAGCGGGAGGAGGGCTTAGCAGACTTGTTCATACCCGCCAATTAGCGCAAACCGTGCAGATGATGACCCGAAAGACGGTAGTCCAGACCATTCAGCAGGCCGTACAGAAGGAACTGCAGCAGGTGCTGGGGAACAGCTCCATCGAAGCGCTGCCTCCAGAAAAGCGCAGTGAGGTTGTGCGCGTTATCGACGAGCTTGGCGAAACCTCCAAGCTGCAGGTAGCCCTTCTAATAGATGCAAGCGCTAGTATGAAGCCAAAGCTGGCAGCTGTAGAGGAAGCTATACATGATCTTATGCTCAGCCTGCAGGCGCGCCAGGGAAAAAGCGAAATTGCTGTGTTTCATTTCCCAAGCTCCAAATATGGTGCCGATTGTGTGATGGATATGGATTTCACCGAGCATTTGAATGGTGTGCGTTCAATATTTCCTAAATTGCCGCTCAGTGGAACAACGCCGACTGGACCTGCCATTATACAGGTCATTCAGTTTTATGAGCAAAATGACGCAAGGCGTAAAAGCGGACATGAAACGGATGGGATGATGGGTGACTACGTCGTTTAATTTGGAGCTGCGCCGCGGCACTACAATAATCGGCAAATGGAAACAAGCGAGGTATCGTGTCGACAGATTGCTTGGCGAGGGCGCTAATGGTAAAGTTTATTTAGTTCAGCGCGATCGCGATTGGTTTGCTCTGAAGCTGGGCTTTGATTCTATCGATCTGCAGTCAGAGATCAATGTGCTCAAGTCGCTGGCCGATAAGCAATCAGGACTCGGGACTCAGCTGGTTGACGTGGATGACCTGTTTGCCCCTGACGGCAAAGAGTATCCATTTTACATTATGCGCTATGTGCGCGGTGTAACGGCAGCTGATTATTTGCTGCAGCAAGGCGTAGAGTGGTTCCCTTTAGTAGCGCTCAACTTGCTTAACAAATTAAGTAAGCTTCATGCAGCAGGCTGGATATTTGGCGATTTGAAGGCTGAAAATATAATGGTGTCGGATTATGGCCATGTAGAGCTTGTTGATTTTGGCGGTGCTACTGAAATGGGCAAGAGCATACGTCAATTCACTGAAATTTATGATCGCGGGTATTGGAATGCAGGCTCAAGGTCGGCTGACAGCGCCTATGATTTATTTTCGTTTGGCGTGCTGTGCATCCAGCTGATAGAGCCCAGGAAGCTGATGCAGCTATCCAAGCAGCTGCTTCCGCAAAACCGTTCGGCAGCCGATCTTATGCAGCTTGTCAACGAAAGCCAAACTCTAAAGCCGGTTTCTGCTTGGCTGAGCCAGGCGTTTGCAGGGAGCTTTGCCAATACAGAGGCGGCAGCCGCTTTGTGGAGAGGGCTGCTTCGACAGAAGGAGACGAAACGCTCTGCTGCCGTGCCTGGCTGGCTGAAGGGGCTGGCAGCTATATCCGGTGTGATGCTGGCCATTTCATTTATTTGGTGGCTTAGCAGTTAAATTTAAATATCCCACTAAATTTAAGCAGGATGACAGGGGCGAGATAATTGAACCTACAACATGAAATGCTGCAATTTGCGGCAGAGAAGCAAATGTGGCAGGCTGGTCATACTATTGTTGCAGCTGTTTCAGGCGGTCCAGATTCAATGGCGCTGCTTCATATGCTGTATTCGGTAGCCGAGCAGCAGCAGCTGCAGCTTGTTGTCGCTCATGTTAACCATGGCTATCGTCCAGAAGAATCGGCTATCGAGCAAGCTGCCGTAGCACAATATGCTGAACAGCTGAAGCTGCCTTTTGAAGCTGTACAATTATCAATGCCCTCTTATATAGAAGAAAACAATTTAAACTCCCAGGCAGCAGCACGCGAGAAAAGATACGAATTTTTGCATATAATAGCAGATCGCTACTGCGCAAACAGCATCGCGCTTGCTCATCATGCCGATGATCAAGCTGAGACTGTAATGATGCGATTGATAAGAGGAGCGGGGCTTACGGGACTTGCTGGCATTCCAAGCAAAAGAAATGATAAAACAGTGTCATTGATTCGTCCATTGCTGCGTATGAATAAAACGGACATCATTGATTATTGCCAGCAGCACCAGGTACCCTATTACATAGATAGCAGTAATTTGCAAAAGCATTATTTTCGCAATCAAGTAAGGCTGGATGTGCTTCCTTATTTGATGCAGTACAATCCGCAGCTGTCCTCCTCCTTGCAGCGTATTGCCGAGGTTGCCGGTGAGGAGGATGATTGGATGCAGCAGCAGACGCAAAAAGCATTCGAGCAGCTGGTCGAAGTGAAGCAGGATCAGTGCATTATACGCGTTGATGAACTCGCCAAGCTTCATGTCGCTTTACAAAGGAGATTGATTAAACTAATATTAAGTTATCTTTCAAAAGAGTCAGACAGCTTTTCGTTTGAACGCATCGATTCAATGAGAATGCTTGCTGCATCTGATGGACCAAGCACAAATCGTTTGGATGCGGGACTACATATTCAAGTTAGACGAGAGTACGATTATCTTCGCTGGCTTTATAGCCCCCAATCTCTAGTGGAGCAAGAAGAGCGTTCCTATTCCATTACGATTTCCGAGGCAGCTGGGAGTGTTTATTCTCTTCCAGGAGGCTGGACAATGGAACTGGAGGTAATTTCAGCCCATTTGGCGGTTATGCCGAGTTCCCGGTACGAGGCGTGCTTCGATGCAGAGCAGCTAATATTTCCGCTGGAGCTGCGCAATCGCAGGCCGGGAGACAGAATGCAGGTTTTAGGATTAAAGGGATCAAAAAAAGTGCAAGATATGTTCGTTGATGCAAAAATTGCACCGCTTAAGCGAATGACTTATCCGCTTCTTTGTGATAGCGGAGGGCGCTTGCTGTGGATACCTGGTATACGGCGATCGAATATTGCTTTGACAAATCCGGATACGAGGGAAATCATCATCATGCGAGCTAAGCAGGAGTAGGCAGAATTATTTAACTTTAAGCAAGTGTAGGGGGATTTAAACGTTGCAAAAGGATATTAAAGCTGTACTGTACAGCGAGGAACAAATTCAAGCTAAGGTCCGAGAGATGGGGCAGCAGCTAAGCAAGGATTTCAACGGGCGTAATCCGCTCGTTATTTGTGTTCTCAAAGGTGCCTTTATTTTTATGTCTGATCTTGTTAAATCTATTTCTGTGCCGCTTGAAATTGATTTTATGGCGGTATCAAGCTACGGTCAATCTACAAAATCATCCGGCGTAGTAAAAATTATTAAGGATTTGGATGTGTCTGTAGAAGGACGAGATGTCATTATTGTCGAAGATATCATTGACAGCGGCCTAACGCTTAGCTATTTAATTGATGTGCTAGAGCGACGCAATGCCAGATCGGTAACTGTAGCCGCTCTGTTTGACAAGCCTGCCCGCCGTACGGTGGATCTGGAGCCTGATTACAAAGGCTTTACTTTGCCAGATGAGTTTGTAGTCGGCTACGGCTTAGACTTTGCAGAGAAATACCGTAACCTTCCATACATCGGTATATTGAAGCCGGAAGTTTACGAAAAATAATCGATGCATTACCGTACATGTTCATCCGAAACAGCCTCTATTGTTATGGAAAGTCATGCTATGGTAGAATATTTAAAGGCGTCTGAGAGGAGGTAGGGGATGAATCGGATCATCCGAAATACTGGTTTTTATTTGATCATCTTTTTGGTTACCGTAGGAATATTTCAAGTTCTAAGCGGACAGGGTGATTCTTCTGCTCCGTTGCGATATGATGAGCTGAAAAATGCTGTTGAATCAGGCAATGTCGCAGAACTAACGGTGAAATTTGAGAATCAGACTTATTATGTTGAGGGTAAATATAAACAGAAGCCATCAGGGGTGGACAGCGAGAAGTTTACGTCTAGAGTTGGGGTTGAAGCTGGCGAGAAAATTATGGAATGGGAAGATCAGTACCAGTTCCAGGTCAACTATAAGGAAATGGACCGCCCAAGCTTCTGGCTAACGTTCCTAACCTCTATCATTCCGTTTATTTTGATTTTTGTTTTATTCTTCTTCCTGATGAATCAAGCACAGGGCGGCGGCGGCAAGGTGATGAACTTTGGCAAGAGCCGTGCGCGCTTGTACAACGAAGAGAAGAAACGTGTTACATTTGAGGATGTAGCAGGAGCGGATGAAGAGAAGCAAGAGCTTGTAGAAGTAGTTGACTTCCTTAAAGACCCGCGCAAATTCAATTTAGTTGGCGCTCGCATACCTAAAGGGGTACTGCTTGTAGGTCCTCCTGGTACAGGTAAAACATTGCTGGCGCGCGCAGTTGCAGGCGAGGCAGGGGTGCCGTTCTTCAGCATCTCCGGTTCTGACTTTGTTGAAATGTTTGTTGGTGTCGGTGCTTCTCGTGTTCGCGACTTGTTCGAGAATGCCAAGAAGAATGCGCCATGTATTATATTTATCGATGAGATTGATGCTGTAGGCCGTCAGCGCGGCGCAGGTCTTGGCGGCGGCCATGATGAGCGCGAGCAGACGCTTAACCAATTGCTTGTCGAGATGGATGGTTTCGGCGCGAACGAAGGTATTATTATCGTAGCGGCAACAAACCGTCCGGACATTTTGGACCCGGCATTGCTGCGTCCAGGCCGCTTTGACCGTCAAATTACGGTTGACCGTCCTGACGTGAAGGGCCGCGAAGCGGTATTGAAGGTACATGCCCGCAACAAACCGCTTGATGGTGACGTGAAGCTCGATGTAATTGCTAAGCGTACAACAGGCTTTAGCGGCGCAGACCTCGAAAATCTGCTGAATGAAGCAGCGCTTCTAGCTGCAAGACGCAACAAGAAGGATATCGCAATGGTTGAGGTTGACGATGCGATTGACCGCATTATTGTAGGTACAGAAAAGAAGAGCCGTGTCATCAGCGACCGCGAGAAGCGTATCGTTGCGTATCATGAGGCGGGTCATACGATTGCAGGGTTTTTCTTGGAGCATGCGGATATGGTTCATAAAGTTACTATTATCCCGCGTGGACGCGCAGGCGGATACGTAATCATGCTACCGAAGGAAGATCGCATGCTTGTAACGAAGCAGGAGCTGCTTGATAAGGTTACTGGTTTGCTGGCTGGCCGGGTAGCTGAGGAAATATTTATCGGCGAAATTGGCACAGGAGCATACAGCGACTTCAAGCAAGCTACAGGCATCGTTCGCAGCATGATTATGGAATATGGTATGAGCGACAAGCTTGGCCCTATGCAATTCGGAAGCTCACAAGGCCAAGTATTCCTTGGACGCGATATCGGCCATGAGCAGAATTATTCCGATCAAATTGCATACGAAATTGACCAAGAAATGCAAACGATTATTAACGAATGTTATGATCGTGCGAGAAAGCTTCTTCAAGAGAAAAGCAAAGAAATGCATCTCATTGCAAATACATTGCTTTCTGAAGAAACACTTGAGATGGATCAAATTAAATCACTTATCGAGAACGGTACACTTACTAGCGAGGCAACTGAAGGTGCTTCCAGTGAAAGTCCGGCAGTATCAACTGCTGAACCGATTATCGATGAGATTGGAGATGTTAAGGTTCGTATCCAGCCTCGTGATGGGGAAGATCAGCCAGCGCCTCCGAGTCAAGATGGACAACGTGATCCTTCTGATGATCCTGACAAACAATAATAGGATTAAGAAGGCCTCCGATATACGGGGGTCTTCTTTTTTATGTAATATTTGGGAATCGAAAGCGAATTCGGTCCCTCTCTTAGGCACTGTGGAAAAGAAATATTAATTGTGTCGAAAAAATGACCTCACATCCATTGACAGACTACGCAGGCAAGTGTACATTAAGTTTTAATCCAATTATTTTGAAAACTTCACATGAGTAAATGATTACAGGTCAGCGGCTTGGTGACTTTGTGCAACTTTTCACAAGGTCGCTGCTTGAATAACGGAACGGGATAAAGTCTCGTCCTTCATACAGAGGAGAGGGTCTATTGTGGAAGCATTGGCAATGGAGCGAAAAGCAGAACAAAATCGTGAATTAACGGAGCGTTTGCTTCAGCTGAAAAAAGAGCGGAATGCCATTATTCTTGCTCACTATTACCAACGTGATGAAATTCAAGCAGTAGCTGATTTTCGTGGTGATTCCTTTTTGCTAGCTCAAAAAGCTGCAGAAACGGATGCGGATGTTATCGTATTTTGTGGTGTGCATTTCATGGGGGAGAGCGCCAAGATTCTTGCTCCTAATAAGACGGTTATTATTCCAGACGAGCGAGCGGGCTGCCCTATGGCGGATATGGTTAACGTCGATGGCCTGCGTAAGCTTAAGGCTCAGCATCCAAATGCCAAGGTCGTCACGTATATTAATTCATCTGCAGAAATTAAGGCCGAAACAGACATTTGCTGCACATCTGCCAATGCAGTTAAAGTAGTGAACTCTGTTGAAAGCGATGAAATCATTTGGGTGCCTGATAAAAACCTTGGTCATTATGTCCAGCAAAATACGGACAAAAAAATGATTATTTGGGAAGGCTATTGCAACACTCACGATATGCTTACCGTTAAAGATGTAGAAGAGATGAAAGTGAAATATCCAAATGCACAGTTCGTCGTGCATCCAGAATGCCGTCCGGAAGTTGTAGCACTCGGTGATTTTGTGGGCAGCACAACAGCTATTCTGAAATATTGCAAGGAATCGGATGCTAAGGAGTTTATTGTAGGTACGGAGGATGGAACAGGCTATCAGCTGCGCCTTGACAGCCCTGACAAGACATTCCACTTTGCTTCAAAATATTTGGTATGTCCGAATATGAAGGTCAATAATCTCAAAAAGCTTGTAAAATGCTTAGAGACAATGCAGCCTCAAATTTATGTGCCGCCTCACATTGCGGACCAAGCAAGACAATCCTTGGAGCGCATGCTGCTAGTCAAATAGCAGCCATTCCCATTCGTACCTGGAGGAATAAATATGATTCCTAGATATTTAACAGACACCGAACTGGAAAAGCTGCCAGTTGTGGATAAGGATGTAATTGTAATAGGGGCCGGCATTGCCGGTCTTTTTACCGCTATAAGAGCGAGCGAGCAGCATTCCGTACTCATGATTACTAAAAAATCATTAATGGACAGCAACACACGCTATGCCCAAGGCGGAATTGCCGCTGTTATTTCGGCTGAGGATTCCCCGGAGTACCATTTGCAGGATACGCTCATTGCAGGCGCAGGACTATGTTCTGAAGAAGCCGTTGATGTATTGGTGCATGAAGGACCGAAAGGTGTTCGCAGCCTTGTCAATATGGGAACCCAGTTTGATTTGGAAAATGGCGAATTTGCTTTGACGAAGGAAGGCGCGCATAGCCAGCGCCGGATTTTACACGCTAACGGGGATGCAACCGGCTTCGAGATTGTGCGTGCGCTTTCGCAGACGGCAATGGCCAACTCAAACATTGAAGTATGGGATGATCATTTTGTGATCGATCTTGTAACTGAAGATAATGAGTGCTGCGGGGCGATTGTGCAAAAGGAAGATGGCTGCAGGCTGTTTGTGCGCGGCAAAGCGACCATATTATGCTCCGGCGGGGCAGGACAATTATATCGTTACACAACAAATCCAGAGGTGGCTACTGGCGATGGCGTTGCCATGGCTTATAGAGCTGGCGCGTATATACAGGATGCAGAGTTTATTCAATTTCATCCGACGGCGCTTTGCTATCCTGGAGCTCCTCGCTTTCTTATTTCAGAAGCTGTTCGCGGGGAAGGCGCTATTCTGCGCAATATAAAAGGCGAGCGGTTTATGGAACGCTACCATGAGCTATTGGAGCTTGCGCCGCGTGATATTGTGGCGAGGGCGATCGTAACCGAAATGGAGCTTACCAAATCGACATTTGTTTATTTGGATATTACACATGAATCGGAAGCGATGATCAAGCACCGTTTTCCAACTATTTATGAGTATTGCTTAAAGTACGGCTTGGATTTAACGTCGGATTGGATACCTGTAGCACCTGCCATGCATTATATGATGGGCGGGGTGAAAACCGATCTTAATGGCGAAACTAATATTAAGCGACTATTTGCTTGCGGGGAAGTATCATCGACCGGTGTTCATGGCGCCAACCGGCTTGCCAGCAATTCGTTATCAGAAGCGATTGTGTTTGGCAGAAGAATTGTAAAGCGCATAAATGAGCTTCCTGCTCTCACTTCAGCGCCGCGCAGCACGATTTCCTTAAATCGAACAAGTCCGTCCATGCAACCGGTGGTAGAGCGTAGACTAAAGCTGCAGAAGGTGATGGTCAGATATGTTGGATTAATGCGCAGCAAGCAAGGGCTGGAAAAAGGAATCGAAGAGCTGAAGCGTCAGCTGCCTATTTTTTATTCCTTGTTATCGGAACGTGAGGAATATGAGTTTGCTAATCTGTTGACCTGCGCGCTGCTAACTGCCCAATCGGCATTGCACAGAGAGGAAAGCAGAGGCGCCCATTATCGAGAGGATTTTCCGAATCGGGATGATGTGCGCTGGAGAAAACATTCGGTGCTGCATCGCGAGCATGGGATGACCGAGGAGCGAATTGAATATGTTTAATACACTGACTAATGGTTATAATACAGAGCTTCGCAATCAAATTCGCAGCTGGCTGGCGGAAGATGTTGGCAGCGGAGATATTACGACGCAATCAACAATCCCGGCAGGCTCGCAATCCAAGGCTGTCATCCATGCCAAGGAAGCCGGCATTATAGCAGGCGTTTCAATCGCCCAGCTCGTTTTTGAAATGGTTGATGACAGCTTGAAATTCCAACCGTTCGTTCAGGATGGTATGGAGGTTGCCAAGGGGACTATTATCGCAGAAGTGGAAGGCAGCACACACAGCCTGCTGACAGGCGAGCGGCTTGCCTTGAACCTTATGCAGAGACTGTCCGGCATTGCAACCAAAACAAGAGCTTATGTGAATGAGCTGCAAGGCCTCCCTGTAAGGCTGGTGGATACTAGAAAAACGACGCCGGGCCATCGCAGCTTGGAGAAATATGCTGTCCGAGTAGGCGGCGGCGCTAACCATCGCTTTGGACTGTATGATGCGGTTATGATTAAGGATAATCATATTAAAGGAGCAGGCGGCATTACAGCTGCTGTTCAAGCTGCCCGCCGGCAAATTCCGCATACGATGAAGATTGAAGTGGAAGCGGAGTCCATGGAGCAAGTAGAAGAAGCGGCAGCATGCGGCGCTGACATTATTATGCTGGACAATATGAGCCCTGAGAATATGAAGGAAGCAGTTGCTTATATTAAACAAAAGGCGCCTCATATTATCGTAGAAGCATCGGGCGGCGTAACGCTGTCGACGATTTATGCTATTGCACAAAGCGGCGTCGATGTTATATCGGTAGGAAATTTAACGTATTCTTTCCAATCGCTTGATATTAGCTTGGATCTAAACGAGAAGAAGGGTGGAGCCGCTAGATGATTCTGGTTCTTGATGTAGGCAATACGAATATCGTTGTAGGAATATACAATGGTAAAGAATTATTGCAGCACTGGCGGCTCAGCACGAATCGTTCAGCAACTGTAGATGAATACGGCATGACCATTCATAATTTATTTCAGTATGCCGGCGTTGATTTGAAACAGCTGGAGGGTGTTATTATTTCCTCAGTTGTGCCGCCATTAATGCCGACTCTTGAGCGCCTATGCCACAAATATTTGGGCATGCCGCCGATGATTGTCGGTCCAGGCGTAAAGACGGGTCTAAACATCCGATATGAAAACCCGCGCGAGGTCGGAGCAGACCGTATTGTAACTTCGGTAGCAGGTATTGTGAAATATGGGGCGCCTCTTATCGTTATAGATTTCGGAACAGCAACAACATTCGATTTCATCGATGCAAGTGGAGATTATTTGGGCGGAGCTATTGTTCCGGGCATCGGCATATCTACTGAGGCGCTATACCAGCGCGCTGCTAAGCTTCCCCGTATCGAGCTTGTCAAGCCGAAGAGCGTAATAGGCCGCAATCCAGTCACATCGATGCAAGCAGGTATTATATATGGCTATGCCGGGCAGGTTGATGGTATAGTTAATCGCATAAAAGCAGAATTTAAAGTAACTCCGCGCGTTGTTGCTACAGGCGGCATGGCTGAGCTTATTGCCGGAGAATCAGAAACAATTTCGCTAGTAGACCCTCTTTTGACATTGGAAGGTCTTCGTATCATATATGAACGCAACCGGGAGGGATAGGAATGACAGAGCAGTTGAATGATATTCTTGTGCGCGGCACGGCATGGGATGGCAAAATCCGCGTGTTTGCGGCACGTACGACGAAGCTGGTTGAGCTTTTGCGTCAGCAGCATGATACTTATCCTACAGCTACCGCAGCGTTCGGACGCACTTTGACGGCAGGCGCCATTATGGGCGCTATGCTTAAAGGACAAGAGAAGCTGACTATTCAAGTTAAGGGCGACGGTCCTATCGGTCAAATCGTGGTCGATGCCAACGCTGATGGCGAAGTGCGCGGATATGTATCGCATCCTCATGTGCAGCTGGCCAGTAATGACAAAGGGAAGCTTGATGTCGCTGGAGCTGTAGGCCGCACGGGACATATACATGTCATTAAAGATTTGGGCATGAAGGAGCCATACAAAGGAAGTATTCCGATTATTTCAGGCGAGCTGGGCGAGGATTTTACTTATTATTTTGCAGTGTCTGAGCAAACGCCGTCAGCTGTAGGGCTCGGTGTATTAGTTGATACAGACAACTCTGTCATCCATTCAGGAGGCTTTATCGTGCAGCTGCTTCCCGGCTTGACCGATGAGGAAATAACCCGTCTCGAAAATGCAATCGGCACACTGCCTCCAGTAACGGCTTTACTAGATCAGGGAGAGACGCCGGAAAGCTTGCTGCGCTGGATTGTGGGTGATGATCTGGTTATTCATGACACGATGGATATTACCTTTAAGTGCTTGTGCTCCTTAGAAAGAGTGGAGCAAACATTAATCAGCCTAGGCGAAAGCGAAATGCAGCAAATTATTGAAGAGGACGGAAAAGCGGAGGTCGTTTGCCAGTTCTGCAATACGGCTTACAAATTAGATCGAAATCAGCTTGAGAATTTGCTCGATCAGGCCAAACCGAAGCCGATACAATAACCGGAGGCGCAGGTGTAATGAAGAAATTCGAGTTGCTGAAAGTTGTAGTGATCGTACAAGCTATTTGTATGATCGCACTCACAGGATTTGTAATTGTCAAGCTGTGGCCTGTTCAGCCGACCGATTCAGGAGAGCAAATAGAACCTGTACCTCAGGACAAGATAGAAGATACTGGAGAAGAGAAGCAGAAGATTATCGCGTCCGTTGGCGGCGAGAATATTTTATATGAGCAACTAATTGATGATTTATATGAACAGTACGGGGATGCTGCCTTGCGGACGCTTATGGTTCGTAAAGCGCTGGATATGGAAGCTGTCTCGCTCGGAATTGAGGTTACTGCAGCAGAAGTTGAGGAAGAAATTGCGAGATGGATGGCAGGATATGATGATGAGCAGCAATTTTATTCTGTCATGAAGGAGCAGCTTGGCATGTCCAGGCAGCATCTGTTCAACGATGCCAAATATAGGCTTCTTCTCGAGAAAATTACGATAGCTATGGTAGATGTAAGCAGCGCCGAGGTTGCTAAATATATTGATGACCATCCGGAGCTGTTTCAGCCTACTCAGCAGCTGCATTTGCGCTGGATAGTAACTGAGACATTGGAGAAATCAAATGATCTGATGAGCATGCTGGAGAGTGGAGAATCATTTGCCGAGCTCGCTGTGCAATATTCCAACGATCATTTTACAGCTGAATATGGCGGGGATCTGGGGCTGATCGATGCAACGGACCCATTTTATAATAAAAAGATGCTGCAAGAGGCTAGCAAGCTTAATCCTTCCGAAATAGTAGGTCCATTGGAAACAGATGACGGTTATGTTATTGTACAGCTGCTGGGGCGTACCGTTACAGATGAAATGCCAAGGTCCAAGCAGCAGGCGGAGGCACGCAGACAGCTTGCGCTGCAGCGATCTAAGCCGCAAAATAAAATAGAAGATGAGCTTTTGCAAAAATACGATGCTCTGGTTGTTAAATAAAGCTTAAAGCATTGGAAAAATTGGGAAGTTTAAGCGCAATAAGCTATTGACAACAGAACTGTGACATTGATAATATGGTATTAACCAAAACCGACTATTCAAGTGGGAATAAGGAGGAAATCACTATTATGGCTAGACTTGTGCAGAGTGTTACTGATCTTATCGGAGATACACCATTGGTACGCCTTAATCGTTTAGTACCGGAAGACAGCGCTGAAATTTATGTTAAGCTTGAATATCAAAATCCTGGAGCGAGCGTAAAGGATCGTATTGCAATTAGTATGATTGAAGTTGCTGAACAGGAAGGGCTGATCAAGCCGGGAGATACTATTATTGAGCCTACTAGCGGAAATACAGGGATCGGGCTTGCGCTGGTTGCAGCTGCCAAGGGCTATAGAGCGATTCTCGTTATGCCTGAGACTATGAGTATTGAACGCCGCAATTTGCTGCGCGCTTATGGTGCTGAGCTTGTCCTTACCCCTGGATCCGAAGGGATGAATGGTGCGGTTCGCAAGGCTGAGGAGCTGGTAAAGGAAAATCCGTCCTACTTCTTGCCGCAGCAATTTAAAAACCAAGCGAATGTTAAAGTTCACCGTGAAACGACAGGACCTGAAATCGTGGAAGCAATTCAAGCCCACGATGGCAAGCTTGACGCTTTTGTGGCAGGCATCGGTACTGGAGGGACAATTTCTGGTACTGGAGAGGTTCTTAAGAAACACTTCCCTGATATCAAAATAATTGCAGTTGAGCCTGCTGCTTCACCAATATTGTCTGGCGGATCGCCTGGCCCGCATAAAATTCAAGGAATCGGTGCAAACTTTATTCCTGAAATATTGAATCGTGATATTTACGATGAAGTTATTACGATCGATAACGAAGACGCATTTGAATATGCACGCCGTGCAGCGAAAGAAGAAGGCATTCTATGCGGAATTTCTTCGGGCGCAGCTATTTATGCTGCATTACAGGTAGCTAAGAAGCTGGGCAAAGGCAAACGTGTAGTTGCTATTGTTCCGAGCAACGGGGAACGCTACCTGAGCACGCCTTTGTTTAACTTTGAAAACTAATTGCAGCAGCTGTTATTAAAATAATAAAAAGTATAAGTATAGGATTGCCAGCCTTCCATTCGTGAGAATGGAGGGCATTTTCATATTGGCTGGCGCGCGGTATAATGGCAGAGTCAATTACAATGAACGGTTTAAACATGGATTCATTTACGGTGATGCATTTATTTTGTATACTAGGCGAAATAGTGCTGTTGATCGGGGGATATCAAGTCATGTTGACGAGCTTAGAGCAGTGGAAAGAGTGGCGGAATGAAAGTACAGAGAAAAAGTATACGATGTTTCCGCTATGCAAGGAAATACCGTTGGAGCTGGACGGCGCGCGAAATGTATCCTCATGGGAGGAAGTTTGGCGCGATGCCTCGCCATATGCATTTGTTCTGGAGAGCGGCAAAACAGGACGCTATACGTATCTAGGCCTTCAGCCTTCAAGCGTTATTCAAGGCAAAGGATTATCTGCAACTTCATTAGAGCTGAACAGCCATAAAAAGGATGAAAAACGCTGGGAGGGAAAGCCGCTCGATGTTGTTAGAGCCTGGTTAAGGCCTTATCGTTCACCAAGGCTGCCCGGCGGCCCGAAGTGGTCCGGGGGCTGTATGGGCTTTTGGGGCTATGATGTAGCTCGCACGATTGAGAAGCTGCCGGTCATCGCGCAGGATGATTTGGCTGTGCCGGATTATTTGTTTATGCGCATGAACCAGATATGGGCAATTGATCATGAACAGCAAAAGGTATACTGCATTTATCAAAGCTATGTTGATGACGATGCGGATGAACAGGAATTGCACAGCATCTACGATAAGGCGTTCCATACTGTAGAAAATATGGCGCAATATTGGGTCGAACAGTTCCATGCTGAACAGTCTCTGGCCCAGGAACGCCGTCAGCAGCGTATGGCTCTTATCGATGAGCAATCGATGCATGAGGAGCATGATCAATTGACAGGCATGAGCACGCCTTTTGCAAAAGCAAGCTATGAAGATGCGGTACGGGCAATTCAACGCTATATTGGTCAAGGCGATGTGTTCCAGGTTAATTTGTCCTTGCGTCAAAGCAAACCAATAAAGGTATCGCCTGAGGAGCTTTATGAATGGCTGCGTTTAGTGAATCCCTCTCCTTATATGGGGTTTGTGCGTTGTCCGGAGTTCCAGCTTGTATCCGGCTCGCCAGAGCTGCTTGTTGAGCTTGTAGACGGCCGATTAGCTGCCCGCCCCATTGCTGGCACTCGCCGCAGAGGACGAAGTGAGGAAGAGGATGCACGGCTTGCTGAGGAGCTCGCAGGCAATGAAAAGGAAAATGCCGAGCATGTTATGCTGGTTGATCTGGAGCGTAATGACCTGGGGCGAATATCGGCTTATGGCAGTGTCCACGTTAAAGAACTGATGGTTATAGAGCGTTATTCGCATGTAATGCATCTGGTTTCTCAGGTTGAAGGAAGGCTTGCCGAAGGGAAGGATGCCTTTGATGTCATCGCAGCCAAATTTCCAGGAGGAACTATTACAGGCGCTCCCAAAATAAGAACGATGGAAATTAT
The DNA here is from genome assembly GCF_050864975.1 of Paenibacillus sp. GXUN7292. Taxonomy (NCBI): domain Bacteria; kingdom Bacillati; phylum Bacillota; class Bacilli; order Caryophanales; family Paenibacillaceae; genus Paenibacillus; species Paenibacillus sp. GXUN7292. Next base: position 38,021 of record NZ_JBOZWO010000045.1, read on the forward strand.
AGAAGAGCTGGAGCCTGTACGGCGCGGTCCTTACACTGGCTCTATGGGCTGGATTGACTACAACGGCGATATGGAATTTAATATTATTATTCGCACAATGGTGCTGCAGGGCAGCAATGCCCATATACAAGCTGGTGCCGGGATCGTAATTGATTCCGATCCGGAGCGCGAATACTATGAATCTTTAAGCAAAGCAAAAGCATTATGGAAAGCTATTCAATATAGCGAGCAGTTCAAGAAATTGCATAACAGTGTAGCAGAGTAGAGTATAGCGCAGCTGCCGCAGGCAGAATAGTCGAAGGGAGAAATTACAATGATACTTGTAATTGATAATTATGATTCTTTTACGTACAATTTGGTGCAATATTTGGGAGAGCTGGGCGAGGATATTATCGTAAAGCGCAATGATGAAATTGACTTGGCAGGCATTGAGCAGCTGGCTCCTGATCATATCCTTATATCGCCGGGACCTTGCTCGCCTAATGAGGCGGGCATCAGCTTGGCATTGATTGAGCGGTTTAAAGGCATTATTCCGATATTTGGCGTTTGCCTGGGACATCAGTCGATCGGCCAAGCGTTTGGAGCTGAGGTTGTACGGGCAGAGCGCTTGATGCATGGTAAAACATCTCCAATTCTGCATGACGGAAAAAGTATATTTGATTCTATCCCTTCTCCATTTACAGCAACTCGCTATCACTCCTTGATCGTTCGCAGAGAAACGCTTCCTGATTGTTTGGAAATAAGCGCGGAGACGACTGAAGGGGAAATAATGGGGCTTCGACATAAGGAATATAGAATAGAGGGTGTCCAATTCCATCCGGAGTCAATCATTTCGGAAAATGGACTGACTCTGCTTCGCAATTTTATTGCCCAGAAGGAAGCTGTTCGATGAAGGTTGGCCTTAATGGAACGGTCGTTGATGCGCGTGAAGCTGTGATCTCGGTTTATGATCACGGCTTTTTGTACGGTATAGGCTTATTTGAGACCTTTCGAACCTACGGCGGCAAGCCTTACTTGTTAAACTGTCATTTGCGAAGGATGAACAGCGGATGCCAGCAGCTCGGCATTCCTTTTACGATGTCAGGGCATGAAGTGGAAGCCTGGGTTCATCAATTGCTCATGGACAATCAACTGCAAGACGGCTATGTGCGTCTTACGGTAAGTGCCGGCGAAGGGGAGCTGGGCCTTCCTGTTGATGATTATAAGCAGCCTACTGTTTTGTTGCTAGTTAAATCATTACCTGGCACAAGCAGCGGAGCTGCTCGTACCGAAGGCCGCGAGCTGCGTTTGTTAGCGACTAAAAGGAATACGCCGGAAGGCTCCATTCGTTTTAAATCCCTTCATTACATGAATAATATAATAGCCAAGCGTGAGCTTGAAGTGCTGAAGCGTCAAGATGCTCATCTTCCGCCCAAACCGGTACAAGTCAATGGAGTAGAAGGTCTTATGCTGACGGAAGCGGGATATTTGGCTGAAGGAATTGTCAGCAATCTGTTTTTTGTAAAGAATGGGGCGCTCTGCACGCCTTCCATTGCAACCGGCATTTTGCCTGGCATTACGCGAGGGCGGGTGCTTGAGCTGGCCGACGAGGCTGGGTTGAATTGCGCAGAAGGCATGTTTTCTTGGCAAGAGCTTATTGAAGCTGACGAGGTTTTTATGACGAACTCGATTCAAGAAATAGTTCCCGTTACTTTACTGACAGATACAGCCGGGCAAAGCTTTAAAGTGAGTGAAGGTTGTACAGGCTATATAACAAAGCAGCTTCAAGAAGCCTATCAGGCTGATACGAAGAAAAACATTATTGGATAATCGCAAAATGTGTGCCGGTGCTAGCTGAAAATTACTGTGCGGGACAGGATAAGGAGGTATGGTATTAATGTTTTCTATAAGCAACGCAAAGCCGATATATCGAAGCTATAAGTGGGATAAGGGAGCTGGGCTTGAGATCGGCAAACGGACGCTAGTTATGGGGATATTGAATGCGACACCGGATTCTTTCTCGGATGGCGGGCGATATTTAGCGGTTGAGGAAGCGGTTAAGCATGCCTGTCAAATGGTTCAGGCAGGCGCCGATTTGCTTGATATCGGCGGTGAGTCAACGCGTCCAGGAGCGGCATTTGTCAGCGCCGAGGAAGAGATAAGCAGAATCATCCCGGTGGTTGAAGCTTTGCGCGAGGAGCTGCCGCATATTCCGTTATCTATAGATACTTATAAGGCTGAAACGGCAAGAGCGGCATTGAAGGCAGGCGCTCATATTATAAATGATATTTGGGGCTTAAAACATGACCCTGACATGGCCAAGGCAGCAGCGCAATACAATTGCCCGATTATCATTTCACATAACCGGAAAGAACGGAATTACAACGCTTTAATGCCCGATCTGCTTGCTGATTTGCAAGAAAGTGTGAATTTGGCACGTCAAGCGGGTATAGAAGAGAATAACATCTGGCTGGACCCTGGCATTGGCTTTGCAAAAACCTACGAAGATAATCTGGAAGTTATGCGCCAACTTTATAAGATAGTCGAGCTGGGCTACCCTGTACTGCTGGGCACTTCCCGTAAAAGATTTATTCAAAATACGTTAGCGCTGCCGGCCAGCGAGGTTGTTGAAGGCACTTGTGCGACGGTAGTGCTTGGCGCGGCCCAAGGCTGTCAGCTTGTTAGGGTTCATGATGTTGGCGCGGTAAAGCGTGCCGTTACAATGACAGATGCGATGCTGTATGGCACAGTTAAGCCGTAGCCGGCAGACTGTCAAAAATCATGATTGGACTGGAGAAACGGAAGCGCCTCGTTTGCGCAGATAGAAGGGAGAAGAAATGATGGATAACATGCAAATGAAGGGTATGCGCTTTTATGGGTATCATGGCGTTTATCCGGAGGAAAACAAGCTTGGCCAGCATTATATCATAGATTTAGAGATGAGGCTGGATTTGGAGCGTGCGGGCCAAAGCGATGATCTGGAAGCTACTGTAAACTATGCAGAGGTGTACAAGCATATAAAAGCCGTTGTTGAGGGACCTCCATTTAAACTGATTGAGGCGCTGGCCAGCAGCGTTGCATCCCGCGTGCTTGAAGTTTATACTATGGTACATGAAGTAACCGTTCGAGTGACAAAACCAAATCCGCCTTTTGAGGTGTTTTTTGACGGAGTCACAATTGAACTTAATAGAAGCAGAAGGCGGAGCGGCAATGAGTCTTGACATGGATTACCCGGCTGAGCAAACAATTCAAGAGGCGTATATCGCCCTTGGTTCCAATATCGGTGATCGCGCTGGATTACTCCAGCAGGCTATAGAAATGATTCATGCACATGAAGGTATACAAGTGTTGAAAGTGTCTCATATGTATGAAACCGATCCGGTCGGTTATGTGGATCAGCCGGCTTTTTTGAATATGGTTATTTCAGTTGCCACCTGCCTGTCTCCCATCTTGCTGCTTAGAAGCTTGTTAAAGCTGGAGCTGCAGCTGGGAAGAATAAGGAAGCAGCGCTGGGGACCAAGAACCATTGACCTCGACTTGCTCCTGTATGATAATGTCATAATGGACCAAGAAGAATTGATGCTGCCGCATCCTCGTATGATGGATAGGCCGTTTGTTCTTGTACCGCTGCATGATGTGATCGCAGATTCGCATCTGCTGCAAGAGCAGGTTGCATCTTTGTCTCAAGCGGCGCTTCAGTCAGGAAAGGAAGGCATCACTTTATGGAAAACCATCAATTGGCACAGCGAGTCAGGGCATTTCGCAAGCTAAAAGGCTATACCCAATTGGAATTAGCAAAGGAGCTTGGTGTCTCAGTGGCCGTTCTAGGCTCGCTAGAGCGCGGAACGCGTAAAAATGATCCAAAGCTGCTTAATCATATTGCCAAAACATTAGGAATTAGTTACGAAGAATTAATGTCGATTAAGGAGGAGTAGGAGCGACATGCTGAAAATCGGTGACATCGAAATGAAGAATAGAGTAGTGCTTGCGCCGATGGCCGGCGTGTGCAACCCAGCTTTTCGTTTAATTGCAAAAGAATTCGGAACGGGTCTTGTATGTGCCGAGATGGTAAGTGACAAGGCTATCTTGCATGGAAACAAGCGCACGATGGAAATGCTGTATGTAGACGAGCGCGAGAAGCCGCTTAGCTTGCAAATATTCGGCGGAGACCGCGAATCGCTTGTTGAGGCTGCAAAAGTCGTAGACAAGCAAACGAATGCAGACATTATTGATATCAATATGGGCTGCCCCGTACCTAAGGTGACTAAATGCGATGCAGGGGCGAGATGGCTGCTTGATCCGAACAAAATTTATGAGATGGTATCCGCTGTAGTGGATGCTGTTGAAAAGCCAGTTACCGTTAAAATGCGCATCGGCTGGGATGATCAGCATATTTATGCTGTTCAGAATGCCCAGGCTGTTGAGCGTGCCGGTGGCAAGGCTGTCAGCGTGCATGGCCGGACCAGAGAGCAGCTTTATACAGGCAAAGCAAACTGGGATATTATTAGAGACGTCAAGGAAGCAGTTTCTATCCCGGTGATTGGCAACGGCGATGTATTCTCACCTGAGGATGCGAAGCGCCTGCTCGAGCATACAGGCTGTGATGGTGTAATGATTGGCCGCGGAGCGCTTGGCAATCCGTGGATGCTGTATCGTACCATTCAGTATTTAGGCACTGGCGAATTGCTTGGCGATCCAACACCGCGCGAGAAGATGAAGGTTGCCATTCTCCATTTGGACCGTTTGATTGCACTTCGTAATGAACATATTGCGGTACGTGAGATGCGCAAGCATTTGGCATGGTATTTGAAAGGGTTGTCTGGCGGCGCTCGTGTAAAGGATGTCATTATGGAGGAGACTGGCCGCGATCGCTTGGTAGCAATTTTGGAAGACTATATTCGTTCTTTGGAAGAGGCCGAGGAGCAAAGTGCAGCTGCAGTTAATTAAGGAGAATGGCTTTGACGTTTCCTGTATTTTAAAATAGCAGCCTGAGCGCTTATACAAAATCGCCTTCAACATAAATAAAAAGTCAAAAAAAGCGGTTATTCGACACCCGTCGACAATAGCCGCTTTCAAGTGTGTTCGATTTGTCACACCTGAATGAAACGGTTTCAATAGTTGTGTTGGCTTAGATTGACATATGGGGGGCACTTGCCATATAATCGTGCAATATAATCAACAAACAACATGAGAGCAGATTTACTGCTCGCAGGTATGATGCCAATTTAAAGGCAATATATTAAGTAATAGTGAATTCATACAAAGTATGAAAAAAGTTCACACGACAGGAGAATCGGAAAGATGAACGATAAGCAAATCATTCTGACTCAGGACGGATTAAAAAAACTGGAAGAAGAGTTGGAAAATTTAAAATCGGTCAAACGTCGTGAAGTGGCCGAGCGTATCAAAATAGCAATTGGTTATGGCGACATCAGTGAAAACTCAGAGTATGAGGACGCTAAGAACGAGCAGGCTTTCATCGAAGGCCGTATTATTACACTAGAGAAGATGCTCCGCAATGCTCGCATTATTAACAATGACGAGATTGATATTGATACAGTGAGCATTGGCTCTATCGTTACCGTAGAGGATTTGGAATTTGGCGATACGATGGAATATGCTATAGTCGGAACAGCTGAGTCCGATCCGCTGAAAAACAGAATTTCCAATGAAAGTCCGGTTGGCAAGGCAATCCTGGGCAAGAAGAAGGATACCATAGTTGAAGTGAATGTGCCTGCTGGTATTATTCAGTATAAGATTATTGATATTAAAAAATAAGGTATGCTAATGGCGATTATAAAAAGCTTCCTTACAAGGAAGCTTTTTGACAATGTGAGCTGACAGAAATCCTGGCGAGCATATAACCGCTGAGCGAGCTCCTGCCGCCCTACAAGGCGGCATAAGCCGTTTGTGCTACAATTATAAGAGCGTTGGGTAGAAAGTTTACAAAGCTCTTATAATTTCGAAGAAACGGCATCCCCCCAAAAAGAACGAGTGATCGTGCTTCAATGGCGATGCCGGAAGTGTCAAGGAGATGAATGTAGTGGAACATGATAACAATGAACAAGAGCTAAGCGAGCTGCTTCAGATTCGCAGAGACAAACTGGACGAGCTTAGAGCGTTAGGTGTTGATCCGTTCGGCGGCCGATTTGAGCGAACTCATAATGCGGAGCAAATCGTGCGGGAATACGAGTCAGTAGGCAAAGAGGAACTGGCAGAGCAAGCTGTTAAAGTAAGTATTGCAGGCCGGATTATGCAAAAGCGCGGCATGGGTAAGGCGAGCTTTGCTCATATTCAGGATTTGAGCGGACGCATTCAAATCTATGTGCGCAAGGATACAGTAGCGGAAAATAAATTCGATGCGTTCGACATGCTTGATATCGGGGACATAGTCGGCGTGCACGGCGTTGTTTTCAAAACAAATACCGGCGAGGTATCAGTCAAAGCACTAGACCTCGACGTATTGACGAAGTCGCTTCTTCCATTGCCGGACAAGCATCACGGGTTAAAGGATGTAGAGCTGCGCTATCGTCAGCGCTACGTTGATTTGATTGTAAATCCGGATGTTCAAAAAACATTTATTACCCGTTCTCGTATTATTCAATCAATGAGACGTTATTTGGATTCACTCGGCTACTTGGAAGTAGAAACTCCGACGCTGCATGCTATAGCAGGCGGTGCTGCGGCACGTCCATTTATAACGCATCATAATGCGCTCGATATGCAGCTGTTCATGCGTATCGCGATCGAGCTTCATCTGAAGCGTCTAATCGTAGGCGGATTAGAAAAAGTGTATGAAATCGGTCGGGTATACCGGAATGAAGGGATTTCAACCCGCCATAATCCAGAGTTCACGATGATTGAGCTGTACGAAGCTTACGCTGATTACAAGGATATTATGAACCTGACGGAGAATTTAATTGCTCATATTGCACAAGAGGTTCATGGTACGATGAAAATTCAATACCAAGGACAGGAGATTGATCTCACTCCTCAGTGGAGACGAGTATCTATGGTAGACCTGGTTAAGGAAGTGACAGGCGTAGACTTTAGTGTGCATATGAGCGACGAAGAAGCACATCAGCTGGCAAGGGATCACAAGGTTCCAGTTGAGCCGCATATGACATTTGGCCATATTCTGAACGCTTTCTTTGAAACCCATGCAGAGCATACTTTAATTCAGCCGACGTTTGTAACAGGTCATCCTGTAGAGATTTCTCCGCTTGCGAAGAAAAATGCAGAGGATCCTCGTTTTACAGACCGTTTTGAGTTATTTATTGTTGCACGCGAGCATGCTAATGCATTTACGGAGTTGAACGATCCTATTGATCAGCGTCAACGCTTTGAAGCTCAATTGCTTGAGCGTGAGCACGGTAACGATGAAGCGCATGATATGGATGATGATTTCATTCAAGCGCTTGAGTACGGCATGCCGCCAACAGGTGGTTTAGGCATTGGAGTCGATCGACTGGTCATGCTGCTGACGGATGCGCCGTCTATCCGCGATGTGTTGTTATTCCCTCATATGAGAGATAACCGCGGAGCAGAATAAAGGAAGAAATGCAACTATATGCATCGACAGAGAAGGAGCTTGGCTTATTGCCAAGCTCCTTACTGTTGAAATTGACAAGCAAAAAGAAAGGGGAAACGGAGAGCAAGAATGGGAATGGAGAAGCGGTAGCGTCCGCCTTTGTAGGCCAATTTTATCCTTTACAGGGGTTATTCATCAAAAAAATTGGACTACAACAGCGGTCGGAATCCCAAACTTGATCGCAGTGGCACCCCTTTCGATTGCTTATCTACAATTAATCGACTGTCCCCCTATTAGCGTTATTACACCGAAAAAGCTTGTTTTGAAAATGTAACGAATCGTAGCGTGCTTATTGCGTATAAAACGCTGCCCAAATGACCATTTGTTCACAGATAGCGTCTCTGTTATGCATTAGAATCTCAAAAGGGGCATTATATGCGGAATAACGTATTCAGGCTTCGTTAAAAAATGAAAGCATCTCGAGTTCCGCTCTAGGTCCGTTATGTAGTCTATTAAGCCGCTGTATAGCTTTTTCAACAGTCTGACAAAATGGACTTAATTAGCTCCTATCAGTACTTGTCTTTTCTTCATTTTATACTTTTTAACAAGCTCGAGCTTGGCATATTGCCAGGCTCTTTTTTG
>NZ_JBOZWO010000046.1:0-44475 GCF_050864975.1 Paenibacillus sp. GXUN7292
GTCTGTCACTTAGCCTCTTGAAAAGAGCCACTTTTCACGCAATAGCGGAACGTCTGTCCTCATTTTTCGCTATCAACGTACCATGTAACTTTTAACAAACAATAGAACGGCGGCACTGCGATCAAGTTTAGGCTACCGAACCTCCAGCTATAGCTTGCTGGTTATTTTTCTATTACTTTTTTAACATAACGCTCAGCTTCTTTATATATTTTGTTTATTTTCCGAAAATTAAAAAGCTCCACACGCAATAAACCCGTGTGAAGCTTAACTTGAGTATTTTTATTCTCGAATTATAACTTACTCGAAATTCTCAAAATCCTCCAAGCTGCTATCCCCTTCGCCTCTGTCCAAATACTGCTCATATTCTCGGTTGCGGACAAAAGAAACATGACGGCCGGTTATATCTGTCGCAAGAAAACTTTCAAGTGCTTCAACATAGCCGTCATTTTCTAGCGCTTCGATTCCAACATGTTCATAATCCTCAACGTCTCGATTTTCAGACATAGCAGGAGAATCTGAATTTCCCCACTGTTCAACGATCTGCCATGTATCCTCGCCATCAAAACCGGCTACCTCTTGCTCATCCATGCTTGTTCGGCCAAATGCAGGTCTCATAATATCTTCCTCTACAGGACGCCGATCGGATATAAGGTCGCGAGGAGCATGATCCACACAATAAATCGTGTAAGGCAGCGCTTCAAGCCGTTCCTGTGGAATTGGCTTGCCGCATGTGGCACAGCTTCCATAAGTTCCATCATCTATCGCATTTAGCGCGGCTTCGATCCGCTGAAGCTGATGCTCCTTTTTCTCACCCAATGCAATATCCTTGCCTCGCTCAAAAAGCTCGGTAGCCAAATCGGCTGGATGATTGTCGATCGGAGAAAGCTCTCCCGTCGTTTCCTTTAAGGCTTCACCTAACCCATAATGTTCGTTATTAACCAATTGTTCTTCAATTTGCTTGCGCTCTCTTTCCAATCGACTGCGAAGCATAGCAAGCTGATTTTCTGATGGAGCAACCATAAGCAGCACCAACCTTTGCGGAAAATTTCGATATCGCTGTTAGCTTTTGCTGCAACGCTTTTTTTCATTATGGGAAAGTGAGGGAATGAGAAAGTTGTTAAAGAAGCATACTTTGAATACGAACTACACGCCAATCAAGGATAAACGGCTTCACCGTCCTTTGGAAAGGCGCGTTTACCAATGAAATATAGGCACAAGTAGGGTGAAACTAATACTTTCCAATATTTCAAGAAAAACGACCCTGTCATCCAAAACCGAGAATATACAGCAGCTGACTTAAAATAACGATGCAGAAATACATCATATTTTCCATATTTGTTCCGTAATTACAAAAATGATGCGATTATACAGGAGATATGTACAATCAAGCACTTTTTTGCTGAAAATGATAAAAATCCTGTATTTTCGCAGGAGTTTACTCCAAACTAGCTTTGGCATCAGAAAAATCATGTACTTATGCAGGATTCATTCATACATAGATTACATTTTTTTCATATCTATTCTAGCTTGTCATTCCGAGTCTGTTTCGTCACTCGTAAAACACAGCACCAGCAGCATATCACTGGTTTAACCAACTACAATCAAGACTCACTTCCTGGATCTACACTACGAATGTTAATGGATAAATTTTTGGAATTTTTAAAAAGGACCCCTAAGGGTCCCCTAAAAATAAGTAATCAAATTTTTAGTCAACTGTCAGCCGTATATCATCAAAGTAAAGCGTCCCGCTTCCCGTAAACCCAGGGCTTGCAGCGTTCACGTAAATCCCGAACCGTTCTACCTTTTTCAAAGCGGCTGCATCCAGCACGGCAGACTGATTAGGCGCATGCGGCGCTGGATGGAATTCACTAAACGGAATTTCGACCAATTGTTCTTCTGTACCGAGAAGCGATGGATAGATCTCGAATGGAATGCCATTCGCTCTAATTTGGACAACAAGCTTTTGCCCTGAATCATCCGGCTTATACCAGAATTTCAGCTTGCTGTAGACGCTCCAATCAGCATTTCCATACGTTTTGATAACGCCTGTATACCCATTAGAAGCTAATTGATAATCAAATTTCATCGCATAGCTGCCGCTGTGCTTCGGAGCTTCTACTAATGATATTTTGCTCACATCTCCGGCATTTGTATACACTTCACGCAAAAGACTGTTGTCGCCGTCAAAATTTTCAAAATTATCTAGCACGCTCGGATCTCTTAGAGCCTCCTCAGGTGTATAAATAAACTGAATATTATCTAGATAAATGGGTCCCGTGTATTCCAGCTTTTTAAATACGATAGCGAATACCATCGCAGTTGCGGAATCCTTATCCGTTCCTTTCATCTCGATGCTTACCGAATGCTTGGCAAACTGCTCCCCACTCAGCGTTACTCTTGGCAAATCGGACAAAAGTGGCTTGGCATTTGTTGTTCCATATTTTATGGATGTAGTAGGGAACAAGTAAATATTCGGCATTAAAGTAACCCCTGTCTGATTTAGTGTTGGCGAAAGCTCCTTTGTCGGGATCAAAATATCAAATTTAACTTTATTCACATTAGCCAGAGGAACAAGGCTTTGAATTTGTTCTACCTTCACCTTCAGCTCCTGCCATGCTTCATTAATATTGCTTCCGCTTATGTCAGCATTCAGCTGCAGCGCTTCAAGCTGCGCATTATGCTGCATCGCCGGTACGCCAAACCCGGCTTTATAGGTTCCGCCGTTCGAAAACCAGTTTGCATCAGTTGGATCAGCAAAGTCCAGTTCCTTTACAATTGACTCCATTAATATAGTAGCCTGCAATTGACGCTCTAGAACGGCACCATTCGTAAAGCTTGCTTTTACATTAATCGTTACCGTTTGTCCATTATGTTCTGCGGCAGGAATCCACTCCGCTTCGTAATAGCCGGTTAACGGATTCAAGTTCATTAGCTGCTCTGGCCCACTATTAATCGAATAGGCTACACTTGCTACAGGAGCATGGTAAGCACCCGCTCTTATTGTAATCGGTCCTTTTACTATTTTATTATTTGTCGGGCTTACGACATAGAAGTAAGGGTCTGCTGCAGAATCAGCCTGAACATCAAGGTTGTAGACTCCTGTTAAACGATCACCGAATGCAGTGAAATCATCATTGTAAAATGAAATAAAATCGTCCAGCATTTCATGGTTCCCGTATAGAGGGTGGTTTCGGAATGGTACCCAGAAGGAATTAGCCGCACTGTTCGTCCAGGTCAAGGCATAAGCGATACGCTTTGCCCCCTCGTCGGCCTTTAAATCATTCAACCAATCCGTCCACCAATTCAGATTCGGATTACCGCTTAAGCTATGACCATTGCTAACCCCCAGCTCCGTAATCGCGGCGATTTTTCCTTTTTCCTCAGCCAATTGCGAAAGCATACGTGAATCTTGGACGAGCTGATCTCTAAAAAGCTGATTATAGCTGCTGTCATAAATATCAAAGCCAAGCACATCCACATACTCATCGCCAGGATAGCGGTATAAATACTGTTCCGGGTCGCCATTGAAAAATCCATTTGGAGAAAAAGCGTACAAAAAGTTTCGAACCTGCTTGATATCTCTTAAATACTCAACGGTAAAGCGATATATATTCATATATTCATCGTTCTTTGCGTGCTGAGCCCCCCACCAGAACCAGCTTCCGTTATGCTCATGGAAGGGTCTAAAAATAACAGGGATTAAGGTTCCCTCAGAATCAACAAGGCCACTCGCAAGCTCTGCAATATTATCAAGAAAAGCTAAATACTGCTGATGATGGCTGCCGCCAGGCAATATATGCTCGACCACTCTCGTTTTATCATTAAAATTACCACCGCTTACGAAGTTAGGCATATGGGAGCTCAACGTAATAATGCCATTTCTTTCGTAGGCAAGCTTCATAACCTCTCTCATAGACTCTATCGTATACGGCTCGCCGTAGCCCTCAAGGGAATTTGTATCCCAGCCATATACTGCTGGAAAAGCGCCCACTGAATCTTTTACATCAGATTGTGTCCCGTTGTTTTTCGTAATCGTTGCTCCGCGTGTCGTAGAGTTTTGATGCCCAAATAAAAGATTATTGCCGCTTATATTGGTAAGATAGGCGAACAAGGATCTGGTCTCAGCCGTCGCATTGCGATCTACAAGCTTGACCGGGCTCTTATCGAAGTCTTGTGTATCGATCAATGGCTGGCTATTGTCCGGCAGCACGCCCGGAGCCTCACCCTCCTCACCGCCAAGAGGCTTATTCAACACCTTGATATTATCAATGTAAATGGGTCCGTTATACATAAGGCCATCGGAGGTATAAACGACATTTAATATATCCCCGGCCTCATGACCACCAACCAGCCTGCTGTATACCTGCAGCTTGCCATATTCCTTGCCGTTTACCACTACTCGTTCAAGCTCACTCACCTTGGACACACTATCATTTTGGCCAAACCGGATCCAGCCCGGATCAACCGCAATATAAGGCTTAATGTTGACATTCCCGTACAATTGAAGATCAAGCAGCGACATATCCATGTAGACATCGAATGTAACGGTAGTCGCTTGCCCGATATCCGGGATAGACCTCCACAGCTTCAAGTCCTGCCATTTTGATATTTCCGTTATTTGCGCATTGATTTGCAGAGCGCCTCCGCCTACTGCTGTTGAATGCTCAATAGTTGGAGCAGGGAAGCCTGCTTGAAAATGACTTCTGCTCTCCCAGCCTTCCAGTTCCTCGTCGAATGTAAACTCAGCAATAACATAATCAGGCTCCGGCTCAGGAGTAGGGCTAGGGCTAGGACTTGGGCTAGGGTTGGGACTAGGAGTAAAACTATTAATTATTCCCGACGCAGTTCCTAGCAACGACTGCCCAGCTTTTATAGCTGAGCCATTGAACTCAATGCCAGCAAGAATGGAGGACGTCTTAATGGTACCTTCGCTCGTAATAACAGCTCCCTCAGCAGCTTCTTCCACGAGCAGCTCCGCAATAACAGCAGCTTTCTGAATGATAACCTGTGCCTCACCAGCAAGGATTAGCTTCTTAATGCTTGCCCCTGGAAGGATAGTTACTTTACTATTGGCACCGGTATAGACCTCTTCATACTCCCCTTCCAAAAGAACATCGCTGCCTTCAATTAGAAGCTGACCAATGCGTGTCTCGTCACTGGATACTATGCGCACGGGTAGAGAGCGTTTATTAACGACCGCTTTATTAAGCGTCGAATGACGAAACACAATAGAATGATCTCCCCCGCCGGCAATAAACGCATTTCCAGCAACCTTTACATCGTTTAATGCTGCCTCGCCTTCCCCTATGCCCGATGTGAGATAAAGATTGCCCTCGATACTGGATTTAGCAAGCGCAACGCCCGCTTTATTAATAACAGCATTGCCTGTCACTTGCAAATCCGAATATTGTCCAGGCTGATAGAGCAATACCTCGACTATTCGGTCAAGCATCGTAATAAATTCAGCCCGCGTAATGCCCGCATGAGGCCGGAGTGAGCCATCCGCGTAGCCATTCAATACGCCTTCCGCCAACAAAGCCTCCAAGGCTGACTTAGCATAAAGGCTTATTTTAGAAGCATCTAGATAGGCTGCACTTGAACTGGAATGCGCGTACTGCAATTCAAATGCTTGAGCCAGCAGCATAGCGGCCTCTTCTCTTGTCGCCTTGCGTTCAGGTTTTAGACTCCCAGTAGGAAAGCCTTGTACATAGCCTAAGGACTGTGCCTTCAGCAGCTCGCTAAAGTACCAAGCGTCAGAGCGAACATCTACAATTGGAGTATTTTCTAATAGCTCATCATCAGTATGCAAAGGACCGCCTAATACACGGTTAATAATCGTTAAAGCTTCGGCAAGAGAGAGAGGATTATTCGGCTTAACGGCACCATCGCTATAACCTTTAATGATTCCCGTTGATACCCATCGATCCATGGCAGATTTAGCCCAATGAGCCTGCAGCTCATCCTTTTTTGCTTGAACAGTAACTGGAATGCAGCTGGACCAAACAAAAGTAAGCGCTATCAAAAATACAAAACTTTTACGCCATCTACTCATTACCCACATCTCCAATCGATTATATAATTAAACGCCCAATTTTTTGCGATACTCCATTGGACTATATCCGAAATGCTTTTTATACACTTTGGCAAAATGAATATAATCCTCATAGCCAACCTCATGAGCCACCTCATACGTTTTGAGCAGGGTGCTCTGAAGCAAGCGTCTCGCCTCCTCCATACGCAAATAGACCGTGTAGCTGCCTACGGTCATTCCTGTTTCCTGTTTAAACAAATCGGACATATAGTTGCGGCTCAGCATAACGGATGCGGCCAGCTGCTGATAATTGATTTTTTCCTTATAATGCTGCTGCAAAAACTCTTTCATTTGCTCGATTACTTTTCGATTCGGCTGATCCAGCGCATTTCCGGCCATTTCCAAAAAAGACTGCGCCCCTTCCTCAAGCCGGCGAACCGCGCACAAACGGAAATAATGCCTGACCTGATCAATAGCCAATAGAGGCTCTCCCAACCCGCGATCAACACCTTCAAACAAAGCGATTTCTAAGTTTTCCAGCTTCATTTCCTCAGCAAGCAAATTAAGCCACGCCATCGACAGGGCATTCAGCAAATAATGCCTGCCTTGTGTCCACTGCATAAGCGTATCGAGAGCATCTACGATTAATAAAGGCATTGTCTCATGCTGTACTGTTTTAATCGCATCCATCCATTTCGTTAACAGATCCCTATGACTAGGCAAATGCTGAAGCAGTAATTTATGCGCTGCATTGTAGCGAGATTGCTGCAGCTTGGCATCCGATTTCAATAACGTAGCATGAAGAATATCAGGATCAATCGGCTTAAGGATGTAATCTACCGCTTCCAGCTGAATACTTTCCTTTGCATAGCTGAACTCATCATAGCTTGACACCATAATGCATACCATCCATGGATATCGTTGGCGTATTTGTCTGAGCAGTTCAATCCCGTCCATCACAGGCATCCTGACATCTGTAATGCAAATGTCTGCATAATGCTGATCCAGCCAATCCAAAGCAAGCTGGCCATTGGAAGCTGTCCCCGCCACTAGAAATTGATCATTTCTATCTTCCACTTGTTTGCTCAAGCTGCTGCGAATGAGAGGTGAATTATCCACAATAAGTACACGATTCATAATGAGATCATCTCCTGTGCTTCTGACTTTTCATCTTGTATAAAAGGAAATGTTAACTTGATCAGCGCGCCGCCCTGCTCCAAATTGCCAACCTGCAACCCAGCCCAGACAGGCTTGTAATACATCCTAAGTCTGTAATGTACGTTGGACAGCCCTAATGACTTCTGCCGTTTGTAATTATCGACTTCAGCCGCTACGGATAAGCGCTGTCGGATATCTGCCAGCCGATCTGCACTAAAGCCAGTGCCATTATCTGAAATAAGAATGCGAATAATGCCATCGGAAGCGTCATGTTCCACTCTCACACAAATATGGATAGCCTGCCCTGTCGTTTCAACGCCATGCTTGATCGCATTTTCTACAATAGGCTGTACGATAGCCTTTAAGCATGGCGCTTCTCCCAGCACGGAGGGGCAATGAAGCTCCCACGTAATATCATCTTCATACAAGGTGCTCATAATGTTCAGATAGTCTAACAAATGATTCATTTCATCGTTAATCGTAACGCAGTTGTTCTGATAGTTGGATGTGTACCTCAGCATATTCGATAACGACAAGGTCGTGCTGCTAATCTCCTTATGGCTTGCTAGAGTCGCCATCGAGTTAATAGATTCCAATGCGTTATACAAAAAATGAGAATTAATTTGCGATTGTAAAATAGACAGAACAGCCTCCTGCTGATGCCCCCTGCTTTCTGCCAGCTGTACGATAGAAGATTCCAGATGATCAAGCATTTTGTTATAGGATCTGCCAAGATCCGTGAGCTCGTCATCCCCCTCCAGTACAACCCGCGATTGCAAATTGCCTGTTTGGGTTTGCGACATTACCCTTCTTAACCGTAATATGCGGCTAGTAATAGAGGAGGAGAGCGCGATTCCGACCGAGGTTGCAACAATCAAGCTGGCAGCAACAATCATAATGATCAAATCGCGAGTCCGGTAGACACTTTGAGCAAGCTCCTTATAAGGAACGACAGCGACGCTTTTCCAATTAGTATAGGGAATCGTTTCAAATATGACCATCTCGCCTGCTGATTGATGAAACCATGCTCCTGAAGGGCGATTGAAAATAGGCTCCCTCCATTCGTCATCCATGCTTGTCATCATCAGCTCTTCATTCGGATGAGCCATTATGACGCCATCTTCATTGGCGATAAATCCGACGCCAGTTTTTCCAAGCTGGATTTCATTTAAAATAGCCAAAGTAGGCTGCAAGGAGATGTCGATTTTAATAAATCCGTTCGAATTGCCGTAGCGCAGCTTTTTCACCAAGGTAATGACCTGCAGCTCTTCAATCCCGCCGTTGGCATTTACATAATCTTTGCTATTTCTAATATAAGCGGACAGCTTTCTGGAGAAAGGCACATCCAGGAGCTCCGGCTCGTTCATAGCTGTATAGCCTTTTTTCAAGCCGGGAGAACGGGAATAGTGCATTTCATTGCCGTTTTCGTTAAGAAAGGTAACCGACATTATTTCTGGATGACTGGCAATCAAAGGATTAATATATTTTTCTTCTACCCTGCGGAAGCGAAGCACAACATCAGCTGTCTTGCCAACCTCCGCCTGAAGCCAATTGGAAAACTCCGTGCTTGAGCCGAGCAGAAAAACGCCTTGCTCATATTGATTGAAATATCGGTCAATGTTTAGATTCACCTGCGTCAGAATCTGGCTGCTGAATCGCTCCACATCAACTCTTATGTTTTTGGACATTTGATTAATGGCGAGCCATCCAATCGAAATCGTTGCCAGCGAGATCACTATGATCAGGATAAGTATAAATTTCTTCCTAATTGAGCGAATTCTATTAAACAATGTCCTCATGCTCCTCTCCACATGCTCTTTAAAGATTAGTACGTGGAAGAGATTGTGTAAAGATTAACCTTTCACCGAGCCAAGCAGTGCACCCTTAATGAAATGCTTTTGCAAAAATGGGTAGACGAGCGCAATCGGAAGCGTTGCGGTAACGATCGTGGCCATCTGCAGACCTTGCGGCGATGTATCGATTAAGTCCAAGCCGCCCGACGCGGCTAGTGCATCCGTCGTATTATTTTGGGCCACCAATACGTACAGGTAAAGCTGCAATGTCCGAAGACTGGCATCCGTTATATACAGCAGCGGTGTATAATAGTTATTCCAGTGGCCTACGGCATAAAAGAGCAGCAAGGTTACCATAATCGGTGCCGACAATGGAACGGCTATCCGCCAGACGATGCCATACTCTGATAGTCCGTCTACCTTGGCTGAATCGAACAGCTCCTCGGGCAGCCCGCGAAAAAAGGTAATGCACAAAATCAGGTTAAAGGCCGATATCGCCGCTGGTATAATTAATGACCAAATGGAATTCATCATTCCCATCGATTTAACAACCAAATACATCGGGATAACAGGAGCATTAAAAATCATTGTGAAAATAATAAACAGCATGTAGGGTTTCCGGCCTTTAAGATCAGTCTTGGACAACGGATAGGCAGTAAGCGTTGTAAGCGCCAAATTAATAATGGTGCCCGCTACTACTACAATCAGCGTTATTTTAAGCGCATTCCAAAACAACGTATTGCGTATGACAAGCGCATAATTATCCAGATTCATATTAACCGGCCAAATTCTTACCATGTTATGGGTAAGTGCATAAGTCGAGCTAAGCGAACCGGAAATAACATGCAGCAGCGGAATAACTACAATTGCGCTGATCAAACACAGAAAGATAATATTCGCAATATCGAAAGCTTTCGCTCCAATTAATTTATTCATCCTCTTACCTCCTAGTACAATCCTTCATCTGTCAACCATTTGCTGATCTGATTAGCTGCAATCAACAATATAAACCCGACAATCGATTTGAAAAATCCGATCGCGGTCGTCAGACTGTACTGGCCGTTCATAATGCCTGCCCGGTACGTATACGTGTCTAATACGTCAGCTACGTTATAATTGGCAGGGGTCAAAAATATATATATTTGCTCAAAGCCTAAATCAAGCACATGACCCACCTTCAATAAAAGCAAAATGACAAACGCCGGAAGGATGCCCGGGAACGTGACGTGAACGAACTGCTTCCAGCGATTCGCTCCATCCATGCGCGCCGCTTCATATAAGGAAGGACTAATACCTGCGATAGCCGCCAGAAAAATGATGGAATTCCAGCCCATTTCCTTCCACATGCCTGCACCAACGATAATGGAGCGAATGTAGCTGTTATTTTGCAGAAAATGAATTTTTTCGCCGCCCAAATCAGCAATAATACCATTAACCATCCCCATCTGCGGCGATAACAGCATGTAGATAAAGCCGAATACAATCGTCCAGGACAAAAAGTGAGGCAAATACACAATTGTCTGCACAGTGCGCTTGAATATAGATAACCGCACTTCATTCAGCAAGCATGCAAGTAAAATCGGCGCCGGAAAGGAAAAAATCAGCTGGTAAAAACTAATAATCAACGTATTGACCAGCAATCTTTTGAACTGCGGATAAGAAAACAGCTGATCAAACCATTTAAGCCCAACCCAATCGCTCTGCCATATTCCTTTGAATATATTAAAATCTTGAAAAGCGATGACGCTGCCAAAAATGGGGACATATCGAAATACAACAAAGAAGATAAAGCTTGGTATTAACATCATATAAAGCGGCTTGTTACGAAGCACATATTTGAAAAATGAAGATAATCGTGATTTGTTCATACTGGAAGCTGCCAGCGAATTCTGTTCTAAAGTGTACTGCTCAGCCATGCTTTCTCCCCTCTCCACCCTATTGAGATTGTCGATTAATTGTAGATAAGGCAACAAGCAATTGAAAGGGATGCTACTGCGATCAAGTTTGGGATTCCGACCGCTGTTGCTTCTCCATTCCCAATCTTGCTCTCCATTCCCCTTTCTTATTGCTTATCAATAGTTGCCCACAATTAATCGATACTCTCCTATTTCTCATCAGGTGATAAAGTCCAGGGATAGCACTGGAGCAGTGCTGATCCCATTACTTTTCACACTTGTCTAACCGTTCTATTATTTATTTTCATTGTACCAATCGGTCATTTCCTTAATTGCGTCATTGCCGCCCTGGCTGCGCCACTGTGCTACGAACTCGTCAAAGTAGTCGAGCGGCTTATCGCCAAGAATAATTAGTGTTGCGGCCTCCAGCCATAGCGAGCCTGTGTTTTTAAGCTCCGGATTGTCATTGTAAGCTTTCGGAACAGGCATTGCAGCGGTAGGATTAGGCAGTCCTTCCTTCAGGGCCACGTCGATTCCTTGCTTCATTGCTTGGAAGCCTTCCTCACCTTGCCTTGCTTTCTCTACCTTCTCGCTAAAGCCATGAATCCCAAATGCTGCTCCGCGCCAATCCCAATTTTTGGCCTTGTCGGCTTCCATATCATAAGTATAAATGTCGCCATTTTTCGTATAGGTTTGACCCTCCAAGCCTAGCGCCGACCAAATTTGCCCTTCGTCAGAGATTAGCCAATCGTACATGCTGATGATCGCTTCCGGGTTTTTCGCCGTATCAAAAATAATAAATGTTTTATTGACAGCCGTCTCCTTCACGCCAACCGGGCCTTCATAGCCTACTCCTTGAGGTGTTGGAATCGCGATGACTTCCGTCTTTTTATCCGGCAAAAACTCGAGCAGCTGATTTCTCCAATGATAGCCGTTCTGCGAATTATGCACCCATGCTCCAACCAGATCGGAATTAATCTTCTGTGTCCAGATTTGGCTTGAATTTGTTAAAAACTCAATGTCCAGCAGCTTTTCTTCATACATTTTTTTAAAGAATGCCAACGCCTGCTTCATATTTGGATGAATGATGCCAGGAATCATTTCATTCTCGTACATGATCGTCGAATCAGGGTTTACACCAAACATGCCGAATAGGTTATCGCCCCAGCTCAAATTTTCACGCATCGAGAACGGAATTTCATCCTTCTGCTTGTTCCCGTTAGGATCGTTGTCACGGAATGCACGCAGCATATCGAGGAACTCATCTGACGTTTTTGGAATGTCTAAATTCAAAGCATCCATCCAGTCCTTGCGAACAAAAATCATTTTGGCGGCAGCAGCTGCAGTCGGCTGCGGTATGCCCATAATTTTTCCTTGGACGGTTACCGCATCCCAACTGGATTGCGGTATTCTTTCTAATAAATTCGGGCCATATTCCTTCAGCAGATCATTCAGTACGAGCGCTTTGCCGCTGGCTACTGTCTCATCGCCTGCAATCCCCCATGTTTGAAGCACATCTGGAATGTCACCGCTTGCAATTTTCAGCTTCAGCTGCTCAGCGTACCCGGAATGTGTAATGGCTACCGGATTAACATCGACATTTGTTTTTTCAGCCATATATTTGATTACATCAAGCTCTTTTAATTTTCCAGTAGGCATCGGAATGTTATGGTCAGAGAAAAAAATCGTAAAGCTTGCCGGCTCCTTAGAGGTGGCAGCCGGCTGATCAGAAGCAGGCGCCTGTGTGGAGCCCGAATCAGCTGACGGCTGATTGCCGTTTTTAATGTTACTTCCTTGCCCGCAAGCAGATACGATAAAAATAAGCGAAAGCAAAAGCAGCAGTGGTACTTTAACCAATTTCTTCAAAGAAAAGACCTCCCAGTATAGGTTTTTAATGCTAGCTTGTTATGTTCGGAGCGATTGGTAACGTTTTGCTCCTTCTATTTATAATCATAAATAACGTCCAGCTCATTTCACAGTTGGTCAAATACTGATCTAGTAGGGTTTTATACAGATATTTAATCGGCAGATATCATGCAAAAACTTTCCCCTTCAAAGAAAAAAGCTGCTCCGTTCGGGGACTAACCCTTCCCCTACTTATGGAACAGCTCTCTATGTCAGCTGCTTAAACGATATGCAATTCCAGATTCATCAAGCTGGCTGTCTTTTTCAATTGACTGTTTACATGGCCAACGCCCAGCGCGAAATGATGTGTCGGACCTGCCATGCACCAGGACTCCACGAATTCTGCTGTGCCTCTGTTGAAGTTACATCTCGTATTCGTATTTCCTGTGCGCGGAATCGCTCCTTTGATCGACTCCCCTTCTGTAGCAATAAGTCGATAGCTTCCGTCTTGATTTTGTGAAATGGACAACAGCGTAACAGGTCCTGCCTTAATGCTGAATTCCACGCCGATACCGGAGCCGCTCTTGCCATGAAAGAGGTCAAGGCCGCGAATAATAGGATGTCCATCGCTAATATTGACATGATGCGGACCATCATGGCCGACCAAAACAATATCGTCATGAAAATCACAAGGGTGCAGCTCCGAGAAGGAGCCCCCTGCTCCAAGCCGATCCATGATCAGCATCGCCGCACAAGTTTTCAGATCGGCTTCACCGGCAAGCGCCACTCCCTTGCCCGTCAACAGCGAATTGCCGAGCGTCATATTGGAAGCGATTCTTTCATACTCATTGCCGTCCAGTCCGCGGTAATAGTAAGCCATCCCCACAAGGTTCTGCTCTACAATCAAGCGGTCCATGCCAACCGCCACCTTGGCCGCCCACTCCAAATCCTCCGGCTTCACTAATCTTGTAATCGGATCAATATAAGGCTCGGCAATTTCAAATACGCTATGAATTTCATCGAGCTTATCGTTTATCTGCTGTTTGGTTGCACTATGGACCATTTTGGCCAGATCGCACATTTCAAGCATTTGCACATGAGCGCCGAAAGAGGCAGTAAAAGCGGTCGGATCAGAATGCATATCGTACATGCCTTCGTAAGTGTGGCCTAAATATCCTATTTTAGAACGCTTGAACGCACGCTTTACACTTGCTGCCCGGCACCACTCCTGAAGCTCCCTTCTCGCTCTAGGGTCTTCGTTCAACGTCCCCACGACCATGCCCGCGGCAGGCTTGCCTGTTCTCAGCAGCACTCCGCTTACTTCCGGGAGCGCACATACATTATCATTCACAAGCTGCATATACGTTGTCGTATTTGCATAGTCAAGCGCATGACGCGGCTGCAGGGCCACAAGCACAGTTGGAACCTCTGCATTCGTAATGACACCCGTTGCGACAGCTGACGTTACATACGTGCTTAAGTAGCAAAAGAGCAAATCGAGATCGCTGTTTTTCAGCTTTTCTGCCGCTGTAAAGGAGGTGGCCATATCATCCACGAAGCCTGCTGATACTATCTCTACCTCATAGCCTTCTATAATTTGCTCGAACTGTCTGCCATACCCCTTCAATTCCTCCTCCAGCCCTGGAAATTGGCTCCAATACAACCTATGGCCAATCGTAACAATCCCGATTCTAGCTTTTTTACGAATGATACCCATAATAAATTCTCTCCTTTCTTATTTTGCCTGTTCAGCGGAATATCGAATGATTTGTATGCCAGTTAACCCATAAGCTATAAAGAAATAATCATCCGTCCAAGCAAGAGTATCCTCTGTCCTCTTGTTGTACCAGCCAGGGTATAGCATTCCTTTCTCTGGCAAACGGCGGCCGGAAAACGATTCTTCGCCGTAACTGTAATCCATCTCGCCCTTTGGATGATGATGCGGCCCCAGCAAATTTCTGAGCGTATTGATGACTATAATTTCGATTTCATTTTCTCCCGCAGTTACCATTGCTGTAATATCTGCATTAAACGGTTTCCACGCCAGCTTGGCGGCTTCCTGACCATTGATTCGAATGACCGCCATGCAAGCTTCCAGACCAGATAGAGCAATCTCAATTCGCTCAGATGCCTCCAGTCGATCTGATAAAACTTTTGTCCTGTACATCATAGCTCCTGAATAAAAAGGGTAGCCTGCCTCGGGCCAGCTTGCGCCATCGTTAACAGTTTCCTCTCCGATATACATATCCGGTTTCAAGCGAATACAGCGATCACGCTGTGGTTTGTCTGACACAGCCCCGTAAACTGCAAAATCTCCGATTAGATAGATCGACTCCAGCTCTACACCGGGAATGTTTTGAAAGCGATTGGCGTGAAAAAAATTCGTTTTTTTCAAAGGCTTAAATTCCCGCGAAATTTCTATTTGGTTGCTGCCTTGAACAATATAAGAGCTAATATCAACGGGAAGGAAAGACGGGTCTGTGTAATAAGGAAGCCCCTCATAGCAGACATCTCTATCATTCACCCTGATCGTATAGTCCTTCGCATGCTCAATAACCGCTGCTATATACGAAGGGATGGACTCAGCTTGAAATTCAAAGCATAAAGAAACTGGCCCCTCGTAGTCTTCCTCCGTTAAAATCTCCTGAACCGCAATAACAGGAATAGCGCTGGAATACAGCTGACTGCCTTTTCTATAGCAGCAAAAATCTAATGTCAGCGCGTTCGGATTCACCCGCTTCATCGTCATCTGCCCAGCAGGAATAACTATGGTGTCTGTAATTAATTGTTCAGTTACGGTTGAAGTTGTTAGACTCGCAAACGCTTCGGATCCCGGGTTAAACAATAGCACTCTCGATTCCCAAGGCTCCAGCGCGAAGCTTACCTTCACCCCTTCGCAGCCAATTTGTTCATTCCGCAGTCTGCTCAGCTCGCCATTATCCAGATGATATTGCTCGGCCGACTGGTACTCTTTTGCATGTAAAACAACGTTAACCTTACACTTCTCATTCGTATTGATCATATAAACCATCTGCTGATCTTCAAGACTCCGTTCCTGTATCCATATGGACTCCAAGCCTTGTTCAGCAGTAATCCGAATTTTGCGGTCAAGCCATTTATCTGCCATTGCTTTTAAGGCTTCTATTGAGTGATCTATCAAGATCGCTTTATCCTTCAAGCGGCGAAGCGCTTCTGACGGCTCGCAATCTACCAGCTCAGGGAACGATGAAGTCGATGCCAATATCCCGCCCCCGTCAACAAACTGCTCAAGCAAGCGGAGCGTTGATTCGCGCAATGTGAAAAGCATAGGCAAAATAATGATTCGATACGACATCTGTCCAATGTGAAGCTGACCGTCTGCATCGACATACGCTTTTTGCTCCATCACATGCTCATCGCCATAGTCGTAGCCGATTTGAGCCGAAAGCAAATTGCCGCTTAGCTCCGTCAAATGAGCATTCATAGCAAACACATCTTCTGTTTTCCGCTCGCCGAAGTCATGCGGCTCATAGAGGCCATAAGCAGATTCGATTGGATGCAGAACGAGCACATCAGCAGCGAATTGTCCCTGATGCAGCGCATAGCTGAGACGGGCGAAATAATCGGCTGCATATGCATACTCGTCCCACCAAGGCTGCTGTTCTGACAGATGCGGGACATAGATGCGCTTGCGTCTGCCGCGCATGGAGTAGAAGGAGCCATGCAAGCAGCGATGATTAATGCCTAGAACGGCCAAGTATTCAGCGATCCGCTTCTGATCCTGGAACGTAAGCCCTTGCGAGCTAACTCCATACATTTCTGACAGAACCGTTTGCTTCCCTTCCTGATGAGCGACGCTCGAGCATTGCTTCGGTGTCATAATAAACGGAATGCTCATCTCGCCGGATCGATCCAGTGCTGTCCATCTGAGATTACCTGTCAAATGATCAATGCCTGGCAGATGCATATAAGAGTACAGCGGCATAGCTGACACGGTAAAACCAATTTGCGAGTCCAGCCTATCCTCTCCCATCAGATGTCCGCTGAATTGAAGCCCTCTTTCGTCACACCAATGAGAGACCTGCTCGAAATAAGCCTCTATAAACATTAGCAGCAGCGTTCGCCGGTAATGATATCTCACCTTATACGAAGTATCTGAACGTTGAAACAATGCAGGTATATGCTCCTCCAAACGATACCCCCACATTTCCTCAAATCGAATAAGCATTGGCTCCGACCAAGGCATTTGATCCGGGGAAAACTCGGGCTCATCTACCCACACAGAAAAAACAGTTTTGCCGAAATCTTCATGCAGCTGCTGCCATGCCTCATCGTAGGCTTGCTGCAAATAAGAGCTGACTGCTTCATGATCCAGCAAATTGATATAATTATTTCTGAATCTTCTGACATATGTGAACTGATTATCCTTATACAGAACTTGATCGTCCGGCTCCATTTCCTCATTGTCATGCAAAGCTGCTACTACACAAGCCCGATGCTCCGGCTTTAATTCCGGAATACCGCCCGGCATATAGCCGGCCTGCAGATAAACCTTCATTCCAAGCTTGCCGGCATGGTCGACAATGGTACGCATTCTGGCATGGAATTCCTCACTCAAATATTCCGTGTTCAAGCCGTCAAAGGTTCTTGCGATAATCGAGCCACATCCAGCCTTGTCCATATTGTCCAGCTGCCTGATCAGCTCTTCATCCTCCAAGCGGTCATTTAAAAACCATAGATTTACACCGCGGTATTGCTTTTCTGGTGTCTTAACGGGAGTAAATGACACTGCTGCCCCTCCTTCATCCCAGTAGAATGCCTTAATCATAGAGGATGGCGCTGCCTCAAACAATGAACTACGTTTCTGTTTTTTGAGTAATTTTACGATTCAAGGTGAAACGGCTGTCGCCGTCCTTATAGCGATCGCGCGTTTCATTCCGGAGAAATATAAGAACAAGTTTATAGTGAAAACTTATAAATTCTTATATTTCAAGGTGAAACGGCTGTCGCCGTCCTTATGGCGATCGCGCGTTTCGTAATTTTTAAAACCCTGCGTTTCTATTGGCTTGAATATGCTATATTATCAAGATAGAACGACCCTGTCGTCCTTAATCGAGGACGTACGGTTTCTTCGAGAATTCTAAGAGCAAGTTTATAGTGAAAACTTATAAATTCTTAGAATGACAGAAGAAACGCTAAGCGACCTTAGCCTAAAAAGACGTCGTTACAAGGGGGGAAAGCCTGTGTTGGAGCCAATCGCTGTATACTATGAGTATTGTGATTTGGATTGGAAGGTTACCGAGAAAACGATAGAAAATCATCTACTTATTTTTATGACAGATGGCATGATGGACTATTTTGTAAATGGAGAAAAATTCACATTATGCAAAGGGGATGCCTTGTACGTTCCGATGGGAGCTCTCCGTTCAGCCAGACATATGGCTAAGCAGAAACACGAAATGTATGTCGCACATTTCCATTACGAAAAGGAATCTTACACTCTTCCGGTACTAGAAGAGTCGTCGGGCCGCCAAGCCGCAATATTTAATCAAGCCTATTATAGCCAGCGCTTTTCCCTGCTTACCCAGCAATGGCTACGTAAACATAACTTTTATCAGGTCGCATGCCACTATAATTTATTAGAGCTGCTTACACTGCTTAATATTGAGCTAACCCACCAGGAAAACCCTGCTGCCAACAATTTGGTTATGCAAATTCAAGAATATATCGCAGACCATTACCGTGAAAAAATCGAGCTGAAGAAGCTCGCCAAGCTTGTCGATCGCACGCCCAGCTATATTAGTACGGTATTTCATACCGTAACGGGACAAACCATTACCGAATACATACAGCAAATCCGTCTATCCGCCGCTCGTGATTTGCTTACAAAGTCTCATATGACCATCGGAGAAATATCCAATTATCTCGGCTTTTGCGAGCAATCCTATTTCAATAAAGTGTTTAAAAAAGCGATAGGCGTACCCCCGTCTGCTTTTATGAAGGAGCATAAGCAAAAATCATCATTCCAGTCAAGATGAAAAACGTGGACCTTTTTGATGTTCCCGTTGAGAAAGCTATGAATGAGGACAATTAATTTCTCGCTGGCAGGGTATCCCTTACGGCCGCTGTTGTCTTCACGAAATTTTGTTATAAGTTAATGAATAAGCGGATATTTCGCGCAGACAAAGGCGGACGCTATCGCGCCTCCAGTGGATACCCTGCCCACGTGCATTTGTCCAATCTTCCTTTATAGCAACTCGCGGGACCTCTTAGAGTCCCATTTTTGTTTCCGCATGAACTACCACATATAGTAAAACTTTTAGCGCTGGAGTATAATCAACTTGCTAACATTACCCAACAAGTACCTCAGCCGATGGGGAATTAAAAAGGTGAGTATGTGAGAAGTTTTATTTCTCTTTTTATTATTTTTATACTTATTTTGACTGGATGTAGTGCTACAGGTCCTAATCTTTCGGCAGCCTTGGAGGATTCACACGCGCAAATTGTAAAACTTCAAGAAGAAAACGAACAGCTGAAAAAGGAAATAGAAGAACTAAAAAATGGTCCTGAAAAGCTTTTGGCACGAGCCAAACATTATTTTGAAAATAAAGACCTCGAAAACATCAGCTCAACAATGGAAACACTGGCGGATAAGCATCCTGAGGCTCAAGAAATACAGCTTGTGCAAGAGATGATCAACACGCTAACGACTGAAAAAGAAAAAGCTGAAGCTGAGCAAAAAAAGAAAGTTGAAAAAGAAGCGGCTGAAAAAAAGAAGCGAATTGCCGCCGCAACTCAAAAAATGCGCAGTAACCGTGATGAAGTAAACGGGATTACTTGGTATCGGGACAAAACAACGACTCAATATGTGAATGCAAAAAGCTTTCATATTTATTTTGGTAAATATGATGATAACACCGTTATTTCTCCTCGTCTTAAAATCCAATATTTTGGTGACCAATGGGTTTATGTAGATAAATACATTATTAAGGTGGATGACGAAAAATTTGAACTCTATCCCGGGTCCGATATTAAAAGAGACAATGATACTAAAGTGTGGGAGTATTACGACACAAACATGGGGACAAAGGATTGGGAAATGGTAAAGAAGATTATATCCTCCAAAAAAACGACGGTCAGGCACCAAGGCCAATACTATTATGATCACGTCGTTACCGATAAAGAGAAAAAAGCTTTGCAAAACACGCTGGATGCCTATGAAGCGCTCGGTGGAGAAATACCGACCGGCTAATAAATATAAAAACACGGAAGCCTAAAAGTTCCCCTTGTTTTTTAACATTGTGCATTCCCTGGGCATAGGATATCGTATTACTCTTTGAAGGGAATGAGCAGGTTGTATCACACCCCATTCATGTATCCATATGCTTATCCATGTCCACATATTTATAACTGTGGAAGAGCCCCTATCGTTTGGGCGGCACCTCAGCAAATAAACTATGAATACTGGCAGTTTCATCGTCAATTAGCAATCAGGGATAATCGTATTGAATTAAAGGACTATGGAAAAAATCCCTTTGTTATAAATATTGAGGAAGCTGCAGAGCAAAATGATACATTTCGGACCGCTATATGGACTGGTGATCATTTGCAAGTAACTGTAATGAGCATTAATGTTGGAGAAGACATCGGCCTGGAGGTTCATCCGAATGTCGATCAATTTTTGCGTATTGAAGAGGGGGAAGGCATCGTTCAGATGGGGAATACGAGCGACAATTTAACCTTTTCAACAAATGTTTATGAGGATTATGCGATTATGGTCCCAGCTGGAACATGGCATAATTTAACCAATACAGGCAATAAACCGCTGAAGCTATATACCATATATGCACCGCCTGAACATCCATTCGGTACGGTACACAATACAAAAGCAGATGCAATGGCAGCTGAATAAATTGATTTCATAAAAACGGGGCCCGACAAGGTCCCGTTTTGTCCTATTCATCCCATCCATCACTTTGAAATATACATAAATAAACAAAAATGAATATTTGAAACATTCCGATTAACCGCTGCGTATTATTCGTAAAGGAGATGATGCTCATGATTATCTTTGCGATTCTTTTTGTCATATTGGCAATTCTGAATATACTTTTTCCAGCTTTCGGCTGGTACCTTCGCTATGGCTGGATGGTCAAAGGCGCTTCAGAACCGAGTGATGCCTATTTGCTCATGAGCCGAATCAGCAGCATAATCGCCCTGATTGTATTTCTCTTTGTATTTGTCCCCTTACTTTTTTAATTAGGAGAATGATGATATGAGTAAAATGAAGAAACACACCGAACGCTCATCTTTTGTTCTTGATCTGTTTCTAGAAGTAGTAACGCTATTTCCACGTCTAATTATAAATTTTTTCAGATGGTTGTTTTAAATAGCAAAAAGAGGTTCAGGGTTCCAGGTACATTTACTCTAACGGTCGTAATAGAGCTTATTTCGATGTTTTTGCATACTCTGGATTTTTAACGGTTGTGCCAGCGCTTATTTTGTGTATTTCAATAAATTTTTGCGTTTTTTGCTAAATTAGCTGCTGGTGCAACCGTTAGAA
Organism: Paenibacillus sp. GXUN7292; assembly: GCF_050864975.1. NCBI lineage: Bacteria > Bacillati > Bacillota > Bacilli > Caryophanales > Paenibacillaceae > Paenibacillus > Paenibacillus sp. GXUN7292. The sequence continues at coordinate 21,265 of NZ_JBOZWO010000046.1, forward strand.
TTCCAAACGCCTCTTTTTGATGCAAATAGCCACTGGTACAACCGTTAGAATCAAAATGAAAAGGACTTTCTCACCGAGCTATTAAAATACAATTGGTGATACGATGTTTCGCAGCACTGCGACTACACTCCAGCCAGCAATGTTACATGTTCTGGAATAAATATTAAGATCTGTCTTTACTTCTTCGCCTTCAATCTCGATCTTATATTCATCCCCTCTAAATCCGGGAACTGCATCGATATTCAAAGTTGTCTGTTCAGGGCCGGCACTGGCAAGCGCTGTAGCAACCGCCACATTAAAGTGAAACGGTAACATTTCAATAGCCTCTTTCGTATTTCCGCTAAAGACTTGCTCCGGCTCTGTAATATTCATTAGCTCCTCTTTGAAAAGCGGAGTGTAATACAAGGAACGTAATGATTTTTTAGATGTCATGGTTGCTTTGATCGGGCTCATTAAAGCTGCTGTACGGAGAACATCAAAGCCGCCAACTGCACCGCTAGCAATATAAACCTTTGTATTATGCTCGGCTGCGGTTGCTTTTACACGGTTATATAGCTCAGCGTCCGCAAAAGCCCCGATAGACAATACTACCAAGTTGGATCCGCCTTTTAAAATGGTTTCGCTGTACTCTCTCACTGCTTGCGGAGAGGCAGCCTCTGCTATAATATCCGGTTTTAGTGCCAAAAGCTCCTCTATACTATGGCAAGGCTTGCAGCTATGACGATCGGCAAAAGCCTCTGTCCGCAACGGATTCCTCCCCATTGCCCCAACAAGCTCATATTCTGGAAGATAACCGTTATGTAAAGCAGCTGCAACAATTTCATTTAAATATCCGCAGCCTAAAAATGCTAACTTCATTTTTTTCATAGTCTCTACTACTCCTGTCTTTTCTTTTTTATATGCATAGCAAAAAAGCAACCCTGGAATAACCAAGGATGCTTGTAACTCGCTCAAGTTACTTTCAAAATCTATTAGAATCCCTTTTACTTTCTAGGAAATACTCCTGCTGCATGTTCATCAAGCCGCAGTTACTATACTAGCAAGTTATATAGTAATAATCAAGAAGCTAGCTAAATTTTGGAGCATCCAAAGAGAACATAAACTCTTCATTATAAAATACTTCTATTTCCAAATCCTCTTTCGCAGCTTCACTTAAAAGATATTCTTGGCCGGATAATTCCATATGATTGGAGTAGTAAGCCATCGGAATGTATATTTTTTTTGATGAAGACTCTTCCTCCAAAACTGAAAAGCCTTTTATCCATCCCCCTCCATTATGCCCATGAATTTCTTGTGTCTTTCCTTTAAAAACCAGCCCAAATCCAATTTCATCTTCATTTTCTAATGGAATGTCATTCAATATTACTACGATCCCATATTCCACACCCAAGTATTCCCTTTCATCTTCATTCATACTTACTGATCTCATTTTGATTTCGGAAATCTCAATGTTAGAAGTTTGTAATTTGAATTCAGGCCCATTCATTTGTGTAGGTGACTGCTTATCACATACTGCGATCGAAAATGGAAGGAACAAAGTAAGTATGTAGAAGAGTGATCTTTTAAAATACATTGAAATGTCTCCTATTCCGATTCAATAATTTACTTCAACAATCCACGTAATAATTTTTGCACGTTGAGTTAATTATATTGCCGCTCAAGGGCTTTGGAAAAAGGCGTGTGGGAGCATTGTTGATGTAATATAATTTTACCATACTTGCTTCAGGATGCCGTTCAATTTTTATGACATCGTCCCAATCGAAGAATCCAAACAGTCCTTTCAGCAACATCTTTTTGTGAGCTTTTGTTATGTCATCTAAACTACTATCACGGTTTAAATGACCCACTACAAACACCCAGTCACATAGTGATAAAAGTGCATATATTATCGTGTACTAACACACAGGAGGTGAGAGCTTAGTGGGTGCTGTAGGTGGTGTTGGTTTTGGTCATAACAACTTTGGCTTTATTCTTGTACTCTTCATTCTTTTAGTTATCATTACTTGTACTTGTGGTTTATTTGGCGGCGGATTCGGTGGATTTGGCTTCTAATTTTCTGAATGCCCCCAACAAGTAAGTTACCTTCTTATACTTTCCCCCCAGGCCCATTTTTTGGGCCTTTTCTCTGTACCTTGGCGTGAAGATAAAAGCCTCGCCCCTGAATCCACCCGGCCCAGATTTATGAATCGTTGAAAACACACACCTCCGACACATGGCGCGTCATAAACAACGGGTCATACTTCATTAGCGGTCCTATTCTTTCATCGTCGGTGATTGGCGGTACAATTTCGATACTATTCGTTCCGAACAATGCAAGCTCTCTAATATACTGCGAATAAATTTCAGGCGTCCAGGCATCATACGCATTGGTTTTCGGTCTGTAGCCCAATTGATGTCCTCGCAGGGAAAAATGCGGAGTTTCAGCCAAGTCCACATCAGTTGGAACTTCGATTTTGTTTGTTGTCAGATACATCATTCTTAGCAGCTTTCCAACACCAACAGCATCCCTCTGTCATCCGCCGATTCAATTTCGATTAACCGTCTTGTGCTCGAATGACTTATCTGTATCCGGTAGCCTTCCTGACCGTAGGCTGGGGAAGTTGAGTAAGTGCTGCCGCCAGGGGAAACTTGAGAATGGATCATTGTAATAGAGATAATTGGCCGTTGATCAACAGGAACAGAATCCGAAACAGGTACGCGGATACCCGTTCTTCGTTCAATTTCTTCCGTTAGTATACGAACCGCATGCCGGCCTCTAGAAGACACAGAGTCCGACATAATAATACTCGCTTCGGAGACTTCGCATAGCTCCAGGTTATTCCTCCATCGATTGGTCATTTCTCAAACTCCTCCTGATATTGGGATATCTCGCATAACCTAAAGCAAGCTCAATTCAACCTTAATTGAAATATTCAGCATTCCTTCTGAGGATTCACATTTCCACATTATTCATGATGCATTTTTTGCTCACTGATTCATTGTTTCTTCATTACTTCATTACTTCATTACTTCATTATTTTTGATTCGAAAGGTTTTGGCCGATTTTCTATCTGAACAGAGACAAAGGATCTGGTTTTTGGGGCTCTTCCTGCGGCCAGGCTTTCACTGGCTTGGAGATGCGTGCCACTGGGCACACACAATACAAAAAGGCGAGCAGGGTCTGCTCGCCTTCTAACTTTTGATCGTCATTAAGACTCATAATGAAATTACATTTATTTGTCCTATTCAATACTGAACTTATCACCCGGATCGCCTCTGAATTCACTCCAACTGGCCGTAATGGTCAATTATTGGCAGTCATGGTAAAGGTGGTCGTCGCACTGCTGGCATCAGCAAAGCACACGCCAACTGTTGTAGTCCAGCCTTTAAAGCTGCAGTCATTGCGAGTTCCTACGTCTATCGCAACGACTGCACCACTTTCATAACTTCCGCTGCCGTTAGTGCCTGTGCCGCCTTGTTAAGGGTTACAGTATAGGTAATCGGCGTAGGATCGGTCATCCCGGCAGAAAGACAACATCCCTGATATAGTTTCTCTGGCCGTAAGTCGCGGTAGGCATCGTACCCAACGTGCCGGAAAATACGCCGCTGCCAGCGCAGGTGACTAAATGGCCGTTAACGATCGGACTGCCGTAACCATTTTCCGCGAATGCATAAACCTTATCCGTGGAACTATTGGTAATCGATATAATGTAATCCTCATTAGCTGCTACACTTAAAGCAGTCGGCAATATAAACTCTCTCCAGCCGCGGACTCCAGCGGTTACATTCCATTGATAGGGGCCGGCAAGCAGTGTGCCGTCACTCGCTTTCCATATCCTTACGGTATGATTGCCGCCTTCGTATTCATGGATGTACAACCGCGCTCGAGAAATATGACCGTTAACCGTCGTCTTGAATTTCGTTCCCAGTTCATATAAGGCATCCGAAGCATAGGCAACCGGAGTTTGTGTCGTAAAGATCGTTTGTTGAACCGGAAACGGAGCCGGCGTTGATCCGGACCCGGTTACCGTTTCCCCCGCTACGAAGGCATCCAGCGCAATTGCGGTGCCTGAAGAGTTTCTATGCTTGTTATCGTCTACCGTAATCTCGATCGTATGAGACCCGGAAGGCAACCCCTGCGCGATAACGAATTCCTTATTATATTCGAAATCCGGGGAATACATTTCCATATACGGGTACTTGATGCCGTCAATGACGACGTTTACTCTGCCTCTGTTCGGACCGGTAGAAGCTTTAAGCGAGAGATCCGTGCCGTTGAACGAGTAAGAGATGCTGTCGCCTGCTTGATTGGAAATGACGGCCTTGCCGCCGCTGTATCCATATTTCATGTTATCCGACCAAGAGCCCGATTTGGTTATCGTTCCGCTCTCGACTTCTTCTATCAGGATATCGTTTGGCAAAATATTGTATAGAGCGGTTCGCGTTTCTCCCAGATAGAAGCTGAACGACGTTGCGCCCGTGGCAACGGTACGATTAGCTATAAGGTCAACGACTCTGGAAGAACGAGGTAAATAAATCGTTATGATGCCCGAGTTACCGACGCTAGCGTGCATCATTATAATTCTTCCGTCGGTACGAACGTTATCGGTCCCCTCGTTGTAATAGGAATGCGCGCCGCCGACATTCACCTTGATCGATCTGATCAGACCGGCCGGCAAAGAGCCTGACGCGCTGAAGATCGAAGTCCAATTCCCGAAGTCCTTCCTGGCGAAAGAAATTTTCCCTGGATCCGTGTCGTAATGTCCGATTGCCGCGGCTTGACTATCAGTTACGTAAAAGGACGGCGTGTAGGAGTAGACGGGTTCGACCTCGCCCGTATCTCCGCCTATTTTCCAGCCGCCGTATACCGACACTCCGCTGCCTGCCGTGACCGGGTCGGACGAATCGAAGATTTGGGTTGCCGGACTGGTGTGCGCCGCCTTGCTCATGGTCATCCCGATCAGATTGGAAATATTCGTTACATCCGAACCGGTGTCGTTGAAATAGCCAGGCGCACGAATGAAGACCAGAACGTTGCCGTCTTTCTTCAAACTATCGATGCTGGCCTTTTGAGCATTTGTCACCCGGTAAGCGTTCAGGAAAATATAAGTTTTAACGGTGCTTGGGATTTTGTCGACGTCCGACATGAGGTAGTACCGTATTTCACGCCGCTTTTGGCCAATTCCCTCTGCTGTCTCGCGAGCAAATGACCAAACCCGCTATCGGGTTGATCCGCGGGAGCATAAGGGTTATTGGTAGGCGTAATGTAATTCGTAATCAAGGTATGATAACTGTAAGACTCTTCGTCCAAAATGACCGCGACATCGGGCCTAAAGGTTCTGTCCTCGGAAATCAGATACTTGCTCCCTTGCAGTGCGATGAGCTTCTGATTCTCGTCCCAGATGTCCTCATCGTTCCACCATCCGTGCGAAAACAGATCCATCCAGTACTGTCCGCCCCCGGTAATGATCTCGTTGGCGGTTTCCCGTCTCGTGACATCGAGCGTTTCCTGCAAGCTGAACACCCTAGGCCGATAGGTTTGGTCGTCCGTATATGGCGTGCTATCGATGACGTGCGTTCTCGTGTCGTTTTCGACGATCAGCATTTTCCCGTTAAGCGCAAGAGAATCAAATGCGCCCATCGGTTCGGCGCTTAAGCCCATGCGCCTATTGTTGTATTGTACCGGCGACCCGATGAATCGATTTCGTTCGACTCCAATATTTTTCTAAACGCTTGGTGACCGTGATTCGAAGGACGAACATAGGTCGCGAACATATACGGATAGCCGTACATCGCCCCTACAAGCACTCTAGAATCCGTTTTTTGCTTGAAAAGGCCAGCAACGTAATTGCTCATTCCCGCTATCTCTTCGCTATAAAACGTTTGATAATCAATCGCTTTCCCCTCAGTTGCCATCGACCTGAAGTAGTTTTCCGCCGTATAGTCCCTTTCGGCAGCCGTCGGAATTGGTGCAGTTGCCAGCGTGACTCCCGGATCGTTCCATGCCGCCTTGAGCGCCGCATCCGATCCGTACTTATCCGTCAGCTACTGCCTGAACGCCACAACCATCGGAGCCGAATAATCCTCGCCGTTGCCAACGCTAAGATCGTTGGAGTTATAAAACCACTCTCCCGTCTCCATGCCCATAATTTGAAAGCCTATAATTCGATTCGCATAAGGCTGCTGGCTTAACCATTCCAAGTAATTCGAAATCGTGGAATCCAGCTCGCTTCGAAACTAATAATCATAATATACGAGATTTTGATTTCTTTTTCCGCAATTTGCTCATCAACAACTTGCCGGAAGTCGTTGCAATTAAATAAGCCGAGAGTCCAATCCCGCCCACTGCAGTAATTAGAGATACCCATTCAAGAAATGTGTACGTAGAAATTTCCTTCCAACCAATAGGGGATTCCCAGTCCTTGATAACCAAATTCATACCATAAATCCCAGAAACCACAGTGAAAACAGTTAGAAAGAACAGGAGCATATTCATTCTGGCGGATGCATCTTTTTCTTGACTTTTATATAGTTCATGCAGTGTTTTGTTCACTTCTTTAAAAAGGTTGTCGATATTGAATGCTTCCCGAAACATCTTCGAAAGTTCTTTACCTTCAGATCTTGTACTCACTTCTTGGAAGAAGTACCAGGAGGAAAATAATGTTATGAACTTGATAAGTGATTTGACATATTCATCATCTTTTTCCCAATCGATTTCACTGTATTCATAAGAAATTCGAAGTAACATAATTTTATAGAAGTAATGCAAAAGAAAGTTATAATAATGGGTTCCCATATATTGACTAAGTTCCCTCGACATATCTTTAGGTAGGACGCTTGTTGCTGTTATATATGCATGTTCAGTCACTATGGTATAGGAATTGGGTGCCCATCGATCATGTAAGTGATGATCCAAATAACGTTGGATATATTCAGGATTATTTGCTGAGATGAACTCCTCCCCGGTAGGGGTCCTCCCATCCAGAGTTCCCATTCGATACAATTGATCGTGGGTCATTTGGGATCCTTCCTTGCTAAACAGAAATGCTGAAGCATACATTCTTTCGTCATTAAAAAAGGGGAAAGAACCAAAATACCCCTTCAATTTTTTTTCATGCAGTATAAACCCTTTCAAAAATGGACAAAGATGTTCAAACAAAAGTTCATTAATGGACAAATGAATGCCGCTTTCACTACTGACGATAACCGCTCCTTGTTCTTCTTTCAGTTTCGTTTCGACCGCCCTGAAATGATTCATAAAATCGAGAACATCTGAAAGCTCTGTTCCTAAGGTCTTTAATTGGACTCTAACAGTCAAAAAAGCTATTCCGAAAGGTCCTAAAATAATATCTAAACTACGGATAAAAAACGGCATGTGAGTACTTCTAAGTTTAAAATTAAATTCCTCTTTGAATGGCTTTGTATATCTGTGGAATCCGTGCTCTTTTAAAGAGCTTGGAAAAATTTTATTTCCGACATAAGGAAGAAAGTTTTGTTCAAGCTCTTTTCCATTAACTACAATTCCTTCTCCGTAAATGTCCATTCCGCTTAAATTTTCATCCATTTGAAAATAGCTATATCCACTTTTTTCCAACATTTGTGAAAAATCATTCTTTTTTCTGTCATTATAACCAATAGGAAGAATGAACGACATATGTGAACGTTGAATATCCAGTTTATTAATTAAAACAGTTTTTTGCATAAACATACATCCTTCCACCATTGAAAATTGGTTATACGGTTAACAACATATGAAAAAAGAAACACCCTTGGGATATAGATTTTCCTATTCAATCTATACCCTTAATCGTAAAAGATAAACCGCAATGATTGTAATTCTTGCTGAAACATCTAAACAAGTTTATTAATACATGATAAAGGAAAACAAAAAAAGCCTCTCAATAGTTTGGTCAACTAATGAGAAGCTTCTATTCACTTTACATAACGTAGGGAAAATGTGGGGATTTGCTGTTCCCCACTCTCCAAACCCCTTAAACATCAAGGCTTTTCAGCCTATATTACATCATGCCGCCCATTCCACCCATGCCGCCCATATCAGGCATTGCAGGAGCGTTTTTCTCTGGCTTGTCAGCGATAACTGCTTCTGTTGTCAAGAACATAGCTGCAACAGATGCTGCGTTTTGAAGAGCGGAACGAGTAACCTTAGCAGGGTCAACGATACCTGCATCGATCATGTTTACCCACTCGCCAGTAGCAGCGTTATAGCCGATACCAAGCTGTTCTTTTTTCAGACGGTCAACGATTACAGAGCCCTCTTCGCCAGCGTTAGCTGCGATTGTGCGAACTGGCTCTTCAAGTGAACGAAGAACGATGTTCACACCTGTTTTCTCGTCGCCAGAAGCGTCAACTGCTTTAACTGCAGCATAAATGTTAATTAGAGCTGTACCCCCGCCGGATACGATACCTTCTTCAACAGCAGCACGAGTAGAGTTAAGAGCATCTTCAATACGAAGCTTACGCTCTTTAAGCTCAGTTTCAGTTGCCGCACCAACCTTGATTACCGCAACGCCGCCAGCCAACTTAGCTAGACGCTCTTGCAATTTTTCACGGTCGAAATCCGAAGTTGTTTCTTCCAATTGTGTACGGATTTGCTTAACGCGAGCTGTAATATCAGCTTTGTCGCCGCTGCCGTCAACAATAATTGTGTTTTCTTTTGTAATACGAACTTGACGTGCGGAACCAAGCTGAGAAACGTCAGTTGATTTCAGGTCAAGACCAAGCTCTTCTGTAATCACTTGACCGCCAGTTAGAGCTGCGATATCTTGAAGCATTGCTTTGCGGCGATCGCCAAATCCAGGAGCTTTAACTGCTACGCAAGTGAATGTTCCGCGCAATTTGTTCACAACAAGAGTTGCTTGCGCTTCGCCTTCAACGTCTTCAGCAATGATTAGAAGCTGCTTGCCGGATTGAACAACCTTTTCAAGCACAGGCAAGATTTCTTGGATGTTCGTAATTTTTTTATCTGTAATCAAAATGTACGGGTTATCAAGTACCGCTTCCATTTTGTCAGTATCAGTAATCATGTATGGAGAAATGTAGCCGCGGTCGAATTGCATACCTTCTACAACCTCAAGCTCAGTTTCAAAGCCTTTGGACTCTTCCACTGTAATAACGCCGTCGTTGCCTACTTTTTCCATAGCTTCAGCAATCAATTGTCCAACTGTATCGTCACCGGAAGAAATAGCAGCAACCTGAGCGATCGATTGGTGGCCTTCGATTGGCTTGGAAATAGCTTTCAGCTCAACAAGAGCTGCTTTAACTGCTTTTTCGATACCTTTGCGGATAACCATAGGGTTTGCGCCTGCAGTAACGTTTTTCAAGCCTTCACGAATCATGGAGCCAGCCAAAACAGTAGCAGTAGTTGTACCGTCGCCAGCAACATCGTTAGTTTTTGTAGCAACTTCTTTAACTAGCTGAGCACCCATGTTTTCGAATGCATCCTCTAGTTCGATTTCTTTAGCAATAGACACACCGTCATTAGTAATGAGCGGGCTGCCGAATTTTTTCTCAAGAACTACGTTGCGTCCTTTAGGACCAAGCGTAACTTTAACTGCATTTGTCAGAGCTTCAACACCGCGCAGCATTGCCTGGCGAGCGTCTTCACTAAATTTAATATCTTTAGCCATTATCGTTAACCTCCTGATTTTAATTATTAAGTATCGTTAGACGGTCTTAGCCGAAAATTGCGTGTATGTCGCTTTCTTTCATAATCAAGTATTCTTTGCCTTCATACTTGATTTCTGTTCCCGCATATTTGGAGAATAGAACGCGATCGCCTTCTTTTACTTCCAATGCAACACGCACGCCGTCCTTTAGCGTACCGCTGCCAACGGCTACAACTTTACCTTCTTGCGGCTTTTCTTTTGCTGTATCTGGCAATACAATACCGCTTGCAGTTGTTTCTTCTTTCGCGATTGGTTCGATTAGTACGCGTTCACCCAAAGGTTTGATCATTGAAAATAGCCTCCTTCTAAAATATAGCTTATGTTCATTCTGTTAGCACTCGTAAGCGTGTAGTGCTAACAATCATTTTTATAATACTCATTTTTGTATGTAATTTCAAGTCCTACAGTCTAATTTTCACAACATTGCGCCAATAATTTGTGTCCATACGCAAGCCTCGTACATAAGTATGCTGCGTTTCGCTAAACATTCTAAAAAATTGTAGAACAAATTTATGTTCGCAGTGGATAGAAACTTGCAGCTGTATAAAAAAAAATTAAGTAAACGAAATGGTCAGGTGGTATAACCCACATTAGAACTTAGGTGGGTGTCGATTAATTGTTGGCAACTATTGATAAGTAATAAGAAAGGGGAACGAAGAGCAAGATTGGGAATGGAGAAGCGGCAGCGTCCGCCTTTGTAGGCCAACTTTATCCTTTACAGGAGTTGTTTAATCAAAAAAATTGGACTACAACAGCGGTCGGAATCCCAAACTTGATCGTAGTAGCATCCCTTTCGATTGCTTGTTGCCCTATCGCAATTAATCGACACCCTCCTTAGACACGCTATTGTATGGAAATCAGCTTATTCTAAAATCTAAAGGAACTGAGAAACCTTATTTACTCAAAATCACTACCAAAACAGGGAAAAGATCACCTATAGCGCTTTACAGTTCCGTTACAGTTTTAAAACACCTTTTTATTGTTAAGTAGAGCCTCTCAGTTCCGTTACAATTCTAAACAGATGGCATTACGACTTTTGCTCGGATATTAAATACTACAACGAATCGATGGTTTCCCGCTTACCGCTTTAGGTCTGTTATCCGGGCTATTAAGCTGCTACAGAGCTTTTCCAACAACCCGAGTTTTCCCCTTAGTATCATAAAAAAGCTAAATCACCTAAAACTAACTACATGAAATACAGTTAGCCTCAAAAAGCATACGCAAAGCAGGCAATACATAAAAAGATCGCCTCCCCTGCCTGATTATCATGGCGGTTGGCGATCTTCTCCGTTTTTGGCTTAGCTTCTATCTGACTTATTTTTACCGCACTCACTTACTACTGTCTAACCTAGCTCCCAGCCGTTCGATCAAACTCTTCTTCCCAGCGTTTATCAGCTTCCAGCTGCTTTTTGTAGATCATGCCGGACAGCCATACGCTTAGTTCATACAATAAGATTAGCGGGATGGCGACCAAAATGTCCGATATAATATCTGGCGGTGTAATGGTCACGCCTATGAACACCATTACAAAATAAGCAATTCTTCTCATTTTACGCAATCTAATCGGATTAACTATGCGAATCGCCGTTAAAAACATAATGGCTAAAGGCAGCTCAAACAATAAGGAAATTGGAATGATGATATTGAACATAAATGAAAAATATTGGGCTATACCGAATGTTTCCTCCAGCTCCAGCTGGCCTGCGACCATACGGGTAAAGTTAAATGCCAGCGGAAAAACGACAAAATACGAAAATGCCAAGCCGATCAAAAGCATAAATAATGCAAGCGGCACGTATTTGAGCGTTGAGCGCTGCTCATTCTCCCTTAAAGCTGGTTTAACGAAAGACCATAGCTGATAGACTGTAAATGGCAATGTTATGATTAGCGCAATAATAAACGCGAATTTCATATACATGCTAATACCGTCCCATAGTGAGAAGGTATGTAGTGAAATCGTGTTGGCAGGATCCTGGCTCATTAAAAATTTGTATATCGGCTGTGCGAGCAGCAAGCCAATAACAAGCCCGAGCACCAATACAACAATAATATAAATTAATCTTTTGCGAAGCTCGCCTAAGTGATCAAAAACGGACATAAGTCCCCCTTCGGCAATACTCTCTGCAGCAGACTTTGCGTTGCTTGTTTCCTTTGCCCCCATTGCTAACGGCTCACCTCCTCATGCGCGTTCCTCTATGATAGCCTCTATTGTATTCAATAAAAAAGCGGGCCCGATTAATCCGGCAACCGCTTATTGTCCTTATCTTTTTGTTCGGTTTGGCTGACCTCCACTCGTTTCTTGCTGTCATCCTCATCCATAATTTCTCTTGCTCCGGATTTAAATTCGCGCAGTGTGCGGCCTACAGCTCGTCCCAGTTCAGGCAGCTTGTTCGGACCGAAAAGCAGGAGCGCTACCAGCACAAGCAATATAATCCCTGTTGCACCTATTCCACCCATCTTTATTCCTCCTTAGCACTGTTAATGCAGGCTAACTATTCTCATACCGTATACCTATTATAATACTTTGGTCACTTCCATATAAAACAATAGATAACGATCATTAATTGCAGCTATCAGTATAATAACATAACCTTAGCATGGCATGAAACTTCATTGTATGACAATTATTTGACTATACATTAATCAATATGCTCCGTCAATGCGCCATACTTGCCAGATACAATACTAAGCGCATGCGGCAGCTGGTCCAAAATAGCAATCAAACTTTCATGTACACCTTTGGGGCTGCCCGGCAAGTTTACAATAAGCGAGGTGCCTCTAATGCCGCACACTCCTCTTGTCAGCATCGCCCTTCTTGATTTTTGCAAAGCGCCTATCCGCATGGCTTCAGCCAGGCCTGGAACCTCCCTGTCAATAACCTTCAAAGTAGCATCTGGCGTAATATCACGAGGAGCAAGACCTGTTCCACCAGTAGTCAGCACTAAATCAGCCTGATAGTATTCTGTCATCTCTATTAGCGCAGCCATGATTTCGTCCTGTTCATCAGGTACTATACGATAGTCAACAATAACGCCGCCGAGTTCTTCCTCAACAAGCTCCCGTATCACCTGAGCGCTGGTATCCTCCCGCTCGCCTCTTGACCCCTTGTCACTAGCCGTTAACAAAGCAACCTTCCACTGCATGTCACTTTCCTCCCATCCTCAATAAATATTTCTATAAAATAAACATAAATCCTTTTTCTAGTTAAGCCTTTTTATTTGTGATAAATTATCTTTTTTAATATATATCTCTTCTACTATAACATGTTCGTGGAGAGATGATTAATGAGATTAATATTATTTCTTCATTAATATACTTCTCATCCCGTTCTCTGTTACCAGCCAGTCCATAAACTGGTCATGCTTATCGGTTGGAAGATGATCGACAAGCTGCTGTTCATATGCAGCCCCCACCCAAATCGTCTCAATCGCCTTGCCGCCTTGTCGAAGCTTCTGCGCAAAACGGTCATAATACCCGCCACCGTAACCAAGCCTTCCCCCATTGGAAGCAAAAGCGATGCCGGGCGCTACAACGACATCCGGCGGCTCTGACAAGTCTATCTTTCTGGATACAGCAGGATCAGGCTCCATAATACCATATGCTCCGGCCTGCAGCTGCTCCAAGCTGTTTATTTCATAAAGCTCTAACGAATGATCTGCAGCAATGCTTCTCGGCGCAATTACCTTTATGCCGTTGTCCCAGCTCCATTGCATGGCCTCAGTAAGCTCAAGCTCGCTGCGAAAAGCAATATATATCATTACAGAAGTGCTGTTTCTCTGCTTAAGCCATTGTATAAGATGGCCGCTTGCTGCCATTCCAGCAGCTTTTCGCTTTTCGAGCTCAAGGCTGTCTCTCATCCGGCTCATCGAGCGTCGCAGCTCCTGCTTAGCCGGCTCATTATGTATAGATTCCATAACTGGTCATCCGTTCCGCATTTTTGCCATGATTTCATCTATATGTAGTGTACCATTGTTATACAACTTTCGCCAATGAAGATGCTAGTTTATGGTACACTACGAAGAGAACTATTTTTCCGGCATAGTAAAGATTATAATTTATTACAACAGGATAAACGGCTTCGCCGTTCTTTGAACAATATTGACTATATTGGAGGCTTTTAAAAAGATGCTGCTGCAGGTTTCTAACATTTCAAAAAGCTACGGCGTTAATGCTGTATTAACTAATATTTCTTTTCAAATTCAAGCACGGGATCGCATAGGATTAGTTGGTGTCAACGGAGCTGGAAAATCTACTCTGCTCAAAATTATTGCAGGCGAGCTTAGCTGTGATTCTGGAGACATACATAAGTCCAAGGAAACAAAGCTGGGCTATTTGGCTCAAAACAGCGGTCTGCAAACGGACAAAACGATATTGGCTGAGATGCGTTCTGTATTTCAGCACCTTATAGCTGCTGAGCAGGAGCTTCGTGATCTCGAGCAGCAAATCGCTGATCCCCGTCTTCATGCCGATGAAAAAAAGTACGAGGAAATTCTTGATCGCTATGCCAAGCGTTCTGATTGGTTTCGTGATCAGGGCGGCTTTGAAGTCAACACTAAAATTCAAAGCATTCTGCACGGAATGGGCTTTGGACAGTTCCCGCCAGATACATTGATTGAAACATTAAGCGGAGGCCAAAAGACAAGACTGGCGCTGGCCAAGCTGTTGCTGCAGGCTCCCGATTTGCTGATGCTGGATGAGCCCACCAATTATTTGGACATTGAAACACTTACCTGGCTCGAAAATTATTTCCGCGCTTATTCTGGAGCAATTCTGGTCGTATCTCATGACCGTTATTTTCTCGATGCGCTCACGCAAACCATCATTGAGATTGAGCGTCATGCTGCAAAACGCTATACCGGCAATTACAGCCGATATATTGAGCTTAAAGCGGCCCAATATGAATCCGATTTGAAGCGCTATGAAAAGCAGCAGGATGAAATTGCTCAAATGGAGCAGTTCATTCAGCGCAACCTTGTACGCGCCTCCACTACCAAGAGAGCACAGAGCCGCCGTAAAGCGCTTGAACGCATGGATAGAGTCGACAGACCGCTTGCAGATCTTAAACGGGCGAGCTTCAGCTTTGAAATTGAACGTATGACTGGAAAAGAAGTTCTTACTGCGGATAATTTGTCGATAGGCTTCAATGATGAAGACAAGCCGCTTTTTGAGCACGTATCCTTCCGGCTGACAAGAGGAGAAACTGTAGCACTTATTGGTCCCAATGGGATTGGAAAATCAACGCTGCTCAAAATTATAGTCGGCGAGCACAAGCCAAGAACAGGTACATTGCAATTTGGCGCCCATGTCAAAATCGGCTACTACGACCAAGAGCATACGCACTTAAACCGCAATAACACTGTTTTGGAAGAGCTGTGGAGCGCTTATCCGCATGTAGAAGAAGCACGCATCCGCACGATATTAGGCAACTTTCTATTTAGCGGCGAGGATGTGCTGAAACGCATCTCTGCGCTGAGCGGCGGCGAGAAAGCGCGCGTATCGCTTGCGAAGCTTATGCTTGCAGAAGCCAATTTTTTAATATTGGATGAGCCGACTAACCATTTGGATTTATTCAGCAAGGAAGTATTGGAGGCTGCGCTAGTCGATTATGAGGGAACGCTTCTGTTTATTTCACATGACCGTTACTTCCTCAATAAAATGGCAGAGCGTATTGTCGAATTGAAGCCAAATGGCACTGAGCATTTCCTGGGAAATTATGACGAAATGCTTGAAAAAAAGCGCGAACTAGAAGAAGCAGCGCTTGAAATTGAGCAGCAGCGCGTAGCGAATGCAAAGTCTTCGCCGATCATGTCGACTGCTAGCCCTTCAGCACAGACAAACAGCTATGAAGCTGATAAGCAAGCAAAGCGCGAGGAGCGCAGCCGCCAGCGTAAAATTGAACAGCTGGAAGCTTCTATCTCGCAGCTGGAGGAATCGATTGCCGAGCTGCAAATACAGCTTACTAACCCGGAAATCTTTCATGACTATGTAAAAATCCAAGAAATTCAGCAGGAAATTGACAAGCAGCAGGCTGAATTAACTAGCTGCTTGGAGCAATGGGAAGCTTTAATTGATGGCTAACTATCAAGCTAAGTCTGTCGATTCATTGATTGGGGTAACCTTTCATAAGCAATAGGAAGGAAAACGGAGAGCAGAGTTTGGACTGGACAATCAGAAGCGTCCGTCTTTGCGGCCGATTTTAACCTTTATAGGTTTTTGGAGGGTAATATTGAAAGGAGAATTTCGTTTATGGAGCGATCAGTCAACACTCTTTCAGAGGCAACAAAGCAATGGATATGCCAGCAGCTTCAGCCTATTGCTGGTAATACGCAAATTGTAATGCTCGAACAGCTGCCTGGCGGTATTTCCTCTCACATATATGGAGTAACGCTGCGTGCAAATGACGAGCTTATTCGGCTGGTGATGCGGCAGATCGATGATGAAGATTGGCTGAACGAGCAGCCTGATGCAGCGCTCCAGGAAGCTTCCGCCCTGCAGATATGCGAGAAGTGGCAAATTGCTGCCCCGCGAATCATTGCCTGTGATGCTGCAGGCGAGCATTGCGGCAAGCCTTCTGTGCTAATGACGAGACTGGAAGGAACGCCATTGCTGCAGCCGCGTCAAATGGAAGACTGGCTGGGACAGCTGGCAGCTGCTGCAGCAGGTGTGCACCAGGCTGAACCTCCTTCATCCTATTGGACTTATAAAACATATCAAAACATTCCTCACTTCACAGCGCCTGCTTGGAGCAAGCAGCAGGAGCAATGGCATAAGCTGCTTCAGCGTTTAAAACAGCCGGCACCATCTGTCGCTTCCTGCTTTATTCATCGAGACTTTCATCCTGCCAATGTATTATGGAGCGATGAGAAAATAACAGGCATTGTCGATTGGACGAGCGGCTGCATTGGTCCTGCCGGCATAGATATCGGGCATTGCCGCATTAATTTAGTTATGCTGCACGGCGTTGCAGCAGCAGATCGTTTTTTGCACGAATATAAGCTTGTAAGCGGCAATTCGTTTGTCTATGACCCTTATTGGGATATTTTGTCCCTAATTGATATGCTGTTTGGTCCCCCAGAAGTTTATCAGGGCTGGGTTGCACTCGGCATTACCCATTTAACGGATGAGATGATGGTTGAGCGTATTGAAACGTACACAGTTAGCCTTGCTGATAAGCTGAACTAGTTGCAGCCTCCCTAGCTGAAATCTATCTCTCTGGTCAGACGTTCCGTTATTACGCCCAAAATCGCAATTATGAGGCCGTAAAGTGACAGGCGTTCCGTTATTGGTCCATAAATCGTAGAAAAGCACCGTTTAGAGCTGTATAGCGGAATGTGTGTCCGCGAACGTGTGGCCATATCTATTTTTTAAGGCTGCAGCGGCCCTCAACAAAAAAATTCCTCGCAGCCAGCGCGAGGAACTCCCTAGTACAGTTATAATTGCTCCATCGTAATTAAACCAAGTCTTTTCGCTTCTCTTATCGCTTCAGAGCGCGAGCGTACATTGAGCTTATCGAAAATTTTGGTAAGCTGGTATTCTACATTGCGCTGGCTTACATGCAGCAGTGCCGACAGCTCCTTATTGCTTATTCCTGCCGCAACCTCCTGCAAAATCATAAGCTCCTTCTCATTTATTGAAATGTCCTCCACCGACATCTCTGCCCGAGGAAGTGAAACCTCTTGTCTTCGAAGCTGCTTAAGCAGCGTAATCGGAATAACTGCATCACCACGCATCGCGCAGCGAATTGAATTATGAAGCTGCTCGCGAGATACGGTTTTGGAAATAAAACCGGATACGCCAGATTCAATAAGCAAATTAAAATGCGAACCGATTTCATAACCGGAATAAATAATAATTTTGCGTTCCTGATCGAGCTGCAGCAACCGCTTCGTCAGCTCCAATCCGCTAATGCCCGGCATGTTCAAATCGCATAATATAAGGTCAAAGTGCTCCACCTGCACAATATCAAGAGCTTCCAGTGCAGACAAAACAACCGTTACTTTCATCTCCTCGTCCTGCTCAATCATCGTCTTCGTGCCTTCGCCAACAGAAGGATGATCGTCAACTAATAAGATACGAATCACGAGAAATCCCCCTTTCGGAATGCTTGTGGGATAACATTTCAGGAAATAATATTGTAATATCCAAACCTCTGCCCATTTCAGAATAGAACGTAATTTCCCCTTCCAGGCTGGCTACTCTTTCCTTAATGCCCGATAATCCCATATGCTTGAATGATTCTTCCATATTCTCGACATCCATGCCAATTCCGTCGTCCTGGTAGTGGAAATAAATAAAGCCATTGCGCACCTCAAGTTCCATCATGACGACTTTGGCCTGTGAGTGCTTGTCCGCATTGCGGAGCAATTCCTGCACGATTCGATAAATAGCCGTAATCTCTTCTTCATGCATCGGCTCTGTAATCGGCTTTGCTTTAAATATGACTTCAAAATTTACTCGCATCTGAGTATGCTCAATAATCGATTCAACTGCTTCCACAATGCCCATTTCTTTTAGCAGCGGCGGGCGCAGTTCATTGCACGTTTCTCTAATTTGATGAATAACGTCCAGCAAGCCTTCTTTAATGTCGGTCAGCTCAACATTTAAATCTCGCGTCAGCTTGTAATCCATTATAACGCCCTCCAGCTTGCGATACCAAAGCAATTGGTCCTGCAAGGCGGAATCATGCAAATCTGCAGCCAGCTTGCGGCGTTCGTTTTCGGACAAGCAAAATAACAGGCGCAGCACCCAAGGCGAAGTTGTATGCTCCTTGCGCACTTCTGTTTCCAAGTCCTCAATCAAGCCTTCTATTAAAAATAAATTTTCGAAAACGATGCTGGCATAATTGGATATCGTCTTCAGCCAGCGTATTTCATCCGAGTTGAATCTCGTGTGATTCGTCTTAGCACCGATCCATAAAATATGGCTTCTCGTGCGCTGTCTGCCGATTATTAACCCCAATCCGTACGGCAAGCTGATTAACTCTCCAAGGCTAAAGGAATCTATCGTATTCAACAAAAAATCCTTTGTAACACTATCCTCAAGGCTATCGCCAATAGGCGTTACAGTATGCTCAGTCAAATCTACCATAACAAATTGAATTTTGCTGACAGGCAGCAAGGCGGAAATTTCACCTTTTAGCACTGTCTCCAAATCCGACTTATTCATTACTCTTGCTATGCTGCGGGAAAAACGATCCAAGCTGTCCTGATAGCTGTACATCGCTTTAAAAAGCTTAGGCCGGTAGCGCTGGTCAATTTGTTCTTTTACATATAAAAACAAGGTCATGCCCACATATATAAATACAAAGGTCAAAAACCAAATATGCCATACTGCTCTTTCTTCCTGCAGTACCGCTACTGTGACCGCTGCTGCAACTATAACGGCCGGGATAAAGGCCAGGGCTGTGTAATACTTGAATCTGGTAAGTATAAAATCAATGTCGAACAATTGATTTGACGTCGTTAAATAAAAGTATACCGCAGGCAGCACAAATAAAAATAATGCGGTAAAGGCTGGAGGAAGCAGCTGCTTGGCCCCGATAAGCTGAGGCAGCAGATTCATGGAGGCAAATGGCGTAAAGGCTACCAAATGCGAGACAAGTGTAATCGTAAACAACGATTTCAGTTTCGTTCGGCGATGCTTGATAAAATGCTCAACCAGCTTGTAGACACACACCAAATTTCCTAGAAACACTACAGCGCTGTATGTCCCTTTAATATAAGTAAAGGTTTCAATCGTCAACACGGAGGTCCATATATAGAACAGGCTCACTAAGCTATTGATGGAAATAATTGCAAAAAGAACATACAGTATTTTGTTGCTGATGAACTCAACCTCGAAACGCTTAACATAGCGATTCATAAATA
The DNA here is from genome assembly GCF_050864975.1 of Paenibacillus sp. GXUN7292. Lineage (NCBI taxonomy): Bacteria > Bacillati > Bacillota > Bacilli > Caryophanales > Paenibacillaceae > Paenibacillus > Paenibacillus sp. GXUN7292. The sequence goes on from NZ_JBOZWO010000046.1 coordinate 40,796, forward strand.
TCATAAACAGTAATGGAATATTCGGGATTACGACATAAATAATCGATATTCCAACTGGATCTCGCAATAAGGATGCAGCAGAGCTAAAATAGCTGATGCCGATTGAAATAAAAAACAATATAAGGGTAATAGCTGCCGGGTCGTTTCTGCGTTTCATATAAAGAAACACTGAAAATGCAAAAAACAAGATCAATGAAATTCCTGGTATATACAGCTGTACAAGCAGCTCCGGCATAGAATGCTCGCCTGACCATAGCTTTGAGAACTCGATAAATACTTGTTCTCCGTCAGCTTTCTCAAGCAGCACATTATCTGCATACTCGATAGACAAATATTTTGTTACATAATGATACAAATGAGCAGGCGCTCCATTCACTTCGACAACACGGTCGCCAATGTGCATCTTCATCATATAGCCTTGACCGGCAGGCTCTATGGAGTCAACAACATACAGCTCCGGACCTTGCTTGTCCAATACAACGCCAATAGACGGCGTTTGTAAAATCACCGCCGTCAAATAAGTTACTGTTGCTGCAACTAAAAACAGGAAAAGGATTACATTTATTTTGTTTAACCTTGTTGATTTCATGTAATCCTCTTCCCCTTCAAACTTTTAAAAAATTATAGTATCAGTTCCACACAAAAGCGTAGCCACTGTTCTTATGTTGTTTGTCCTTCAATTCACCAAGTAATGCTTTTTGCTCAAGAGCCGATACACCTGCAAGCTGAGGCTGCGCCCCGTTAGCTAGTGAGAAATTTACACCATTCTTTGCCATTTGACGAATTGTTTCCTTTAACATTTGAACTCCTCCGCTTCTACTATTGATATAGTACATGTTTATTAGTACATTTCTACTATATCAACAATAAATAGAGCGGAAAACGCAAACGTGTTTCGTAATTTCCGAAATAGCTTTTGCGTGGTATTATAGTATATAATCTATTCGTTGACCAGCTTTAAAAGCTGATTTCTCCAATAATCGTCCACATTTACTTCATCTATTATTTCTTTGAAGCTTTCATAGTACTTTCTGCTCATCACCGATCCATACAAAACTGCCCCCGATTGATGGCAAATTTCCTCGAACTGCTCCCGCTTATCCGCAATATCATTTACGGTCAATTTATCCTCGTAATAATCACGAATCCACTGCAGCTCTTCCTGCTCATCCTCTAACAGATACATCGTCAGCAAGCTTCTTTTGCGCTGCAAAAAATCACTCTTGTCATCCCAGCGCAGCAGGTCTCTCAAATCATTGCGAAGCTGCGCAGCAATTCCAAGATCAGAAGCGTATTGCGCTACTCGTTCATTCCAAGGCTTGCCTGCCAGCAGCACACCAGCCATACTCGCAAGCACGAGCAAGGAGGCCGACTTCGCTCTAACCATTTCCAAATAATCGTCCTCATCAGCACTTTCATTCAAAATATCGCTCATTTGGCCGTTAGCTGCCTGCAAAAGCTGCTTATTCATCAATAAAGCAAGCTCTGCTTGTACTAGCGGCCCATTTGCGCTTTCAAGCAAACCTTGCTGAGATAGCGTAAGCATTGACGTCGCGATATGAAGGGCCACCGGCTCAGGCGACTTCATCCATATTTTATGAGGCGCATCCTGATCTTGAATATCATCTAGTATATCTGTCGCCAATACCGCAAGTTCAATCGCTGCCGCTGCTTTAAATATACGTTCCTCTTCCGCCTGCCCTTCAAACATATAGTAGTGACAAAGAACAAGCTGGCCAAAAAATAAATTTTCTTTTTCTTTTTCCTTAATATACGCAGTCGCATTTTGTAACATTGAGCTGGTCGTAAACCACTGCTCTGCCAACTTAAGCATATAACTACTAATTTGCATGGATAAATTGTTTTTCATAGTTCCTCCGCTTAGAAAGTTGTGCCCATATTATACTATGGGAACTCACCCTTTTCTATCTCTTGTTGCAAGCTGAAGCCTCTACTTCTTTAAACTCCCTCCTGTCACTATTTAATTTTCCAAATAGCGATGCAAGCATTTCGTTCCTTTTAGCGATTAGCTGCGAATAAAGCAATGAATAACTTTTACTGTCTCGCTCACGCTCCGGCACCTATATTGGCGTCCTCCCTTCTTTTTCAACAGCGTAATGCATATAAACAGCCTCCATCGTCAAACCGCCTCCCGGCAAATTTTTAATAAGCTGCGAAGGAGAACCGCATTGCATAACCTTTCCAGCTTTCATAACAGCGACCTGATTGCTGTACTGATGAATCTCTGTCAGATCATGAGAAATAATAACGATTGTTTTGCCAGCCTGGCGCAAGCTGTTCAGCAGACTCCAATATTGCCGCTTGGCTTGTCCGTCAAGGCCGGTAGTCGGTTCATCCAAAAAAATAATACGCGGATCATTCACAGCAGCTATTGCCAGCATTGTCAATTGTCTCAATCCGCCTGAAAGCCTTTTGACTTCTTTATGTGCAAAAGTTTTTAATTGAAACAGATTCAACAGTTCAGGTATATCTTTTTTCCGATTATACAAGCTTTGAAAAGTTTTTAATGCTTCGAAAACGGTCATCTTTTCGATTAACGAAGTACTGCGCATAAAAAAATTAATAAAGTTTTTAATTTTTGCAGATTCCGTCTGTACATCGTAGCCCAATATCGTTATTTTGCCTTCATCCATTGGACTTAGACCCAGCAATAGTTCCATCAAAGCTGTTTTTCCTGCGCCGCTGGTACCTATAATGGAAAATATTTCGCCTTCCTTCACATGTAAGGAGACGTTTTCTACGACCTTGCTGCCCCTATATAATTTACTGACCTGTTCAACTCGTATCATTTTTTGTTATCTCCATTCCAGCCCGGCTCTTTCGCGTATTTCTCTCCTCCCTAAGATAACGCACAAAAAATATTTTTTCACCGAAATAGTGATTAGTAATTAACGCAATATGTGTTGCGTACCGCAAATAAAATACTTTTTATGGTATTTATAATTAATTTTATTAATTATTAGCCATTTAATTATTCACAGCGTTATCCACAGCAGTGGGATAATTGTTAGTCAATTCTGTCTATAATAGATTGAAATAATTGCTTTATTTACTCACTTTCATTTATTTTCATTGTTTTAAAAAATAAATTCACAATTTTGTCCACGTTATACACATTATCCACAGATAGATGTTGAAAATAATATCCACGTTTACCCCACAGCAATATAGACCGAAAAAGGGCGAATTTACAAGCTTTTTACTTAGTTATGCACATTTCGTGCTCTCCTGTGTATAACTTTGTGCACAACCTGCTATTTTTGCACAAAACTCTCACCTTTATATGGGATTTCATCCATTTCGGATTCAAGTGAAACTCAGAAAACTGTAACGAAGACGAGATGCGTTATTCCCCCAAAAATGCCACTTTTGAATTTGTAACGAATCCATATTGCGTTATCTGTGAACAAACCGCCACTTGGAGCCACTTTTCGACCCAATAAGGCTGCTCATCTTCGTTAGATTTTCAAACTATCCGATTAAGGCCTAATAGCGCTGCCTAGATTCGTTAGAAGACGTAACCCCCTCCTGTTGATCACGCAGTTAACCTTTGCCCACCTAAATTGTCACGAAGATTAGCAGCTCTTTGTGTGAACAAACCACGTTTTTAGACACCTTTTGCCCCAAATAAGCCCGTCAAGCTTCGTTAGATTTTAATA
>NZ_JBOZWO010000047.1:0-44072 GCF_050864975.1 Paenibacillus sp. GXUN7292
AATTTAACTGATGCATAATTTCCTAAACAAAAATAAAAAAGGATGCTCCGCAAACAGAGCATCCTCCTTTCACTTCGCGATCAGCTCGCTTCAGTAATTAGTTGAAATCTTTCATATTGTAAAATGCTGCTTTGCCGCCATATTGAGCAGTAGCGCCCAATTTGTCTTCGATGCGAAGCAATTGGTTGTACTTCGCAACGCGGTCTGTACGGGAAGGAGCACCTGTTTTGATTTGTCCAGCATTTGTAGCAACTGCGATATCAGCAATTGTGCTGTCCTCGCTCTCGCCAGAACGGTGAGAAATAACAGCCGTGTAGCCCGCACGTTTAGCCATTTCGATTGCATCGAATGTTTCAGTAAGTGTACCGATTTGGTTCACTTTAACAAGGATGGAGTTACCCACGCCTTGCTTGATGCCGTCAGCTAGACGCTCAGTGTTTGTAACGAATAGGTCATCGCCAACTAGCTGTACTTTGCTGCCAAGCTTGTCAGTTAGAAGCTTCCAGCCTTCCCAATCGTCTTCTGAACAGCCGTCTTCGATCGAGATGATTGGGTATTTGTCTACCCATGAAGCTAGCAAGTCAACGAACTCAGCAGATGTGAAGGATTTGCCTTCGCCTGCAAGCACGTATTTGCCATCTTTGTAGAACTCAGTGGAAGCAACGTCCATACCTAGGAATACGTCAACACCCGGCTTGTAGCCTGCGCGCTCAATCGCAGAGATGATAGTAGTAATCGCTTCTTCGTTTGAACCAAGGTTAGGAGCAAAGCCGCCCTCGTCGCCAACAGCAGTGTTAAGGCCTTTGTCATGTAGAACAGCCTTAAGGTTGTGGAAAATTTCAGCGCCGACACGAAGAGCTTCTTTGAAGCTTTCTGCTCCAACAGGCAATACCATAAATTCTTGAACGTCGATATTGTTGTCAGCATGCTCTCCGCCGTTGATGATGTTCATCATTGGAACAGGAAGAGTTTTTGCGTTGAAGCCGCCAAGGTAATTGTACAATGGAACGTCCAAAGCGTCAGCAGCAGCGCGAGCAACTGCCATAGATACTGCAAGAATAGCGTTAGCGCCAAGCTTTGCTTTGTTTGGCGTGCCGTCAAGCTCGATCATAGTACGGTCAATTGTTACTTGATCAAGAGCGTCAAGGCCGATAATTTCAGGAGCGATAATGTTGTTCACATTATCTACCGCTTTTTGAACGCCTTTGCCAAGGTAACGGGATTTATCGCCATCACGAAGCTCAACAGCCTCGTATGCGCCAGTGGAAGCGCCGGATGGAACGATTGCACGGCCTTTTGCGCCGGACTCAAGAGATACTTCTACTTCTACAGTTGGATTACCGCGGGAATCCAAAACTTCTAATGCGTATACGTCAACAATCATAGACATGTGGAAAACTCTCCTCTGCTCATTTTTTAGTATGTTTCTTACTTGATCAAAGTTGAACCAGTCATTTCCTCTGGTTGTTTCAGACCTAATAGCTCCAGCATCGTTGGAGCAATATCGGCCAAAATTCCATCTTCACGCAGCTCCAAGCCTGATTTAGTTACAATTAACGGTACCGGATTAGTTGTGTGCGCAGTATGCGGACGGCCATTCTCATCGAATACCATATCCGCGTTGCCATGGTCAGCAGTAATAATACATACGCCGCCTTTAGCCAGCACCGCTTCAACAACCTTGCCCATACACTCATCTGTAACCTCTACCGCTTTAATCGTTGGCTCAAGCATACCCGAGTGGCCTACCATATCCGGATTCGCAAAGTTCAGAATGATAGCATCATGCTTATCTGCCTCAATTTCCTTAACCGTAGATTCTGCCAGCTCATACGCGCTCATCTCCGGCTGAAGGTCATAAGTGGCAACCTTGGGCGAATTAATAAGTACACGTGTTTCTCCCGGAAGCTCGACATCGCGGCCGCCGCTGAAGAAAAAGGTAACATGCGGATACTTTTCAGTCTCTGCCGTACGCAGCTGAGTCATGCCATTTTGTGCAATAACCTCACCTAACGTATTATCCAGATTTTTCGGCGCATATGCGACATATCCGCCAATCGTTTCACTGAACTTGGTCAAGCAGACAAAATAAAGATCTGTCGGACGTCGGTCACCGCGGTCAAAGCCGCGGAAATCTTCATTCGTGAATACTTGCGATAATTGAATAGCACGGTCAGGTCGGAAGTTGAAAAATACTACAGCGTCGTTGGACTCGACAAGACCAACCGGCTGTCCATCCTCGCCAACGATTACAGTTGGCAATACAAATTCATCATAAACAGAATTGCTGTAGGATTCAACTACCGCTTGCACAGGGTCTTTGCTTGTTGGACCATCTCCGTATACCATTGCACGATAGGACTTCTCAACACGCTCCCAGCGCTTGTCTCGATCCATCGCGTAATAACGGCCTTGAACGGTTGCGATCTTGCCAATGCCGACCTCTGCGATTTTAGCTTGCAGCTGCTCGATATACCCTTTTGCGCTGTCAGGAGACACATCGCGTCCGTCCAGGAAAGCATGAATATATACTTCTTCAAGCTCTTCCTTTTTGGCTAGCTCCAGCAAAGCAAACAAGTGAGCAATATGGCTATGCACGCCTCCATCAGACAGCAAGCCGTAGAAATGCAGCTTTGTTCCCTTTTCTTTTACATGGCGCACTGCGCCAAGCAAAGTCTCGTTTTCAAAAAATTCGCCGTCGCGAATCGATTTGCTTATACGAGTCAGGTCTTGGTAGACGATGCGTCCTGCACCGATATTCAAGTGGCCGACCTCCGAATTGCCCATCTGACCCTCAGGCAGTCCGACCGCTTCGCCGCAAGCGGTCAGCGTTGTATTCGGATACTGGCTCATATAACGGTCATAGTTAGGCTTTTTCGCTTGTGCAACAGCGTTGCCAGTAACATCATTCCGAAGACCAAAGCCGTCCATAATAATTAATGCTACAGGTTTACGAGCGCTCATCTTACTTAGCCCCCTCGACTAATGCAATATAGGATGCAGGCTCAAGGCTAGCTCCTCCTACCAGTGCACCGTCAATATCGGCTTGGCCCATATATTCTGCTACATTGTTCGGCTTTACACTTCCGCCGTATTGAATACGAACAGCATCTGCAGTCGCTTGATCATATAGACCAGCTACTACGCCGCGAATGTAGCCGATCACATCCTGCGCATCCTCAGAAGTAGAAGATTTGCCTGTACCGATCGCCCAAATTGGCTCGTAAGCAATAACGGTCTTAGCTGCTTGCTCAGCAGACAAGCCTTTTAGCGCCGCTTCCGTCTGAACCTTGCAAACTTCTTTTGTTTGGCCAGCTTCGCGCTCTTCAAGCTTCTCGCCTACACAAACGATAGGCACTAAATCATGTTTGAAAGCTGCTTGCATTTTTTTATTTACAATTTCGTCCGTCTCAGCGAAGTAAGCACGACGCTCAGAATGGCCGATAATCACATACTTAACGCCAAGATCTTTCAGCATTACACCGCTGATTTCACCAGTAAAGGCACCGTTGTCTTCAAAGTGGACGTTTTGCGCGCCAATCGCAATGGAAGTGCCAGCAGCAGCTTCAACAAGTGCCGGCAATACAGTATATGGCGCGCAGATTACGCTCTCTACGCCAGCAACCTCTGCCTTGCCCTTTACTTCTGCGAAAAATGCTTTCGCCTCGGACACTGTTTTGAACATTTTCCAGTTACCTGCAATAATAGGTGTTCTAGTGCTCATGTTAATGCCTCCTTATAGCTATACTTTCTCTTACTTATCGTTAAGAGCGACTACCCCTGGCAATTGCTTGCCTTCCATAAATTCGAGGGAAGCACCGCCACCTGTAGAAATGAAATCCATTTTATCGGCAAGACCGAATTTCTCAGCCGCTGCAGCAGAATCGCCGCCGCCAATAACTGTGTAGCCAGAAGTTTCAGCGCAAGCGCGGGCAACAGCCTGTGTACCATGCGAGAATGGCTCAATCTCAAATACACCCATTGGACCGTTCCAAACAACAAGCTTGGAGTTTTTAATGATGTCCGCATAGAGCTCGCGTGTTTTAGGTCCGATATCGATGCCTTCCCAATCTGCAGGAATGCTGTCTACATCAACAATCTTCGTATTCGCATCTGCGCTAAAATCGTCTGTTACAACGATATCTACAGGAATAACAAAGTTTTTGCCTAGCTTCTTAGCCTTCTCAATAAATTCAAGCGCCAAATCTAGCTTGCTGTTGTCTAGAAGCGATTTGCCGATTTCATGGCCTTGCGCTTTGAAGAAGGTATAGGATAAGCCGCCACCGATAATAACATTGTCGGCGATTTCAAGCATTTTGTCGATAACTGCTATTTTATCTTTAACTTTAGAGCCGCCTACAATCGCTGTGAATGGACGCTCAGGATTGTTTAGTGCTTTACCTAATACTTCAAGCTCTCTCTCCATTAGAAGGCCTGATACTGCTGGCAAGTGATGAGCGATACCTTCAGTCGACGCGTGTGCACGGTGCGCAGCACCAAACGCATCATTAACAAACAGGTCTGCCAAGCTTGCAAAAGCTTTCGCCAATTCTGGATCATTTTTCTCTTCGCCTTCATAGAAGCGAACATTCTCAAGCAGCAATACATCGCTGTTGTTAAGACCAGCTACAAGCTTTTCCACTTCTTCGCCGATTGCTTCATTCGCCTTTTTAACAGGACGCGCAAGCAGTTCGGACAAGCGATGAGCAGAAGCTGTATGACGAAGCTCTTCTACTACTTGGCCATTAGGACGGCCCAGATGACTGGCTAGAATAATTTTCGCGCCTTTTTCGATCAAATAATTAATAGTTGGAAGCGTCTCGCGAATACGCTTGTCGTCTGTAATTTGTCCGTTCTCCAAAGGCACGTTGAAGTCAACGCGAACAAACACTTTTTTGCCTGCTAAATCTGCAATGTCACGAATACTTTTTTTGTTCAATGGAAAGCCCTCCCCGATCTTTGATTAGCCATTCTTTTTTTAGAAAAAAGGACGCCCTTCCATAATAGGAAGGAACGCCCCCAAGGTTTGCCGCGAAGGCGCAAACCGCAAACTAAAGCCCCGCAAGCGGAGCTTTAGTTCTGTAGCTTTCTTTCCTTATAGACCTTTGCTTGCGATATAAGCAGCTAGATCTACTACGCGGTTCGAGTAACCCCACTCGTTGTCATACCAAGAAACTACTTTAACCATGTTGCCTTCAACTACCATTGTGGACAATGCATCAATTGTAGAGGAAGCTGGATCTCCGTTATAGTCACTGGAAACTAGCGGCAATTCATTGTAGTTCAAAATGCCTTTTAGAGCGCCTTCTGAAGCATCTTTGAATGCAGCGTTAACTTCTTCAACCGTTACATTTACTTTCAATTCAGCAACTAGATCCGTTACAGAAACGTTAGGTGTAGGCACACGCATTGCCATACCGTTCAATTTGCCTTTAAGCTCAGGCAATACTAGAGAAACAGCTTTCGCAGCGCCAGTGGACGAAGGAATGATATTCTCAGCAGCAGCGCGAGCGCGGCGAAGGTCTTTATGTGGAACGTCAAGCACGGATTGGTCGTTCGTGTAGGAGTGAACAGTTGTCATCATACCTTTAACGATTCCGAATTTATCGTTCAATACTTTTGCGAAAGGAGCTAGACAGTTTGTAGTACAAGAAGCATTGGAAATAATTGTGTGAGCAGCTGGATCGTATTTGTCTTCGTTAACGCCGATAACCACTGTAATGTCTTCGTTAGTAGCAGGAGCAGAGATAATTACTTTTTTAGCTCCGCCTTGCAAGTGAAGCTCAGCTTTTTCCTTAGCTGTGAAAATACCAGTAGACTCAACTACGATTTCAACGCCTACAGATGACCATGGAAGATCAGCAGGGTTGCGCTCTGCAAATACTTTAATTTCTTTGCCGTTAACAACTAGCGCGCCTTCTTTTGCTTCAACAGTAGCATCTAGCTTGCCATGAGTTGTATCGAATTTAAGAAGATGTGCAAGCGTCTTTGTGTCAGTCAAATCGTTAACTGCAACAATTTCAACCTCTGGGTTGTTTAGAGCAGCACGGAATACGTTACGGCCGATACGTCCAAAACCATTAATACCTACTTTAACCATCTAAAATTCCTCCTAAGCTTGTACTTGATTTTAATATATTTCAAAACGCCGCAAAATCTTAAAAAAATTCGCAAGCGTCATGATAACAAATACCCTATTGTTTATCTTGCTGAATCAATTGAACAATTTCGAGTGCAGCAGCCTCATCAGTAACAAGGACATCATCATGACCAAATCGCATAATAGCTGCAATCGCCTCACTCTTGCTTTTGCCTCCAGCAACAGCAATCACTACTTCAGTGTTTACAATATCTTCTAGCCTTAGCCCTACTGTTTGCGTTTTGTGCACAACAGATCCAGTCCGGTCAAAATAATAGCCAAAGGCTTCAGCCAAAGCTTCTTCCGCTGCCATCGCAGCTATAATGGAGGCATCCACCCTGCGGCGGCGTGCCATAACTATAGCATCGCCTATCCCGTGTATGACAATACGGGCGCTGCGAATAACGGATACGATTTCCTGGATATTGGGCTCTTGCATAATAGAAGCAAAGGCTTCCTCCCCCAAATGGTCAGGAACGTGCAATAGCCTGTAATGGCCACCAGTTCGCTTGGCCATCGTCGATGCGAGTGTATTAGCCTGATAATCGAGGCTTTCTCCAAGGCCGCCTCTAGCCGGAACAAACCAATTGCTCTTTAGCGGTGAAGACGTTGTAAGCTGATTAGCTACCTGCGCCATCGTCGTACCGCCTGTAACGGCGATAACATCGTTAGGACGAAGCGACTGCCGCAAAACCTGACAGGCCGCCCGGCCAAGCTCTCGCTTAGTCTGCATAGAGGTTTCGGAGTTACCTGCCACTACAATAACTTGAGACAAGCCGAAATGCGTTCGTATCTCGTCCTCAAGCTCTGACAAGCCGAATAACGTTTTGTATAATGGTTCTAATTGTTCCAGCAACAGCTTTCCAGCATCGCTTATTCGCATGCCGCCAGCATCAATCTCCAGCAAGCCTTGCTCCTTAAGCCGATCCGTCTCTGCACGAAGCACACGCTCCGTCATAGAAAGTGTTGCAGCCAGCGCTCTGCGACCAATATGATCAGATAGCATCACCTGATGCAAAATCAAGTAACGCTTCCTCATAACATCTAGAAGTTCCGGCACAAGCTGCTGCTGCAGTTCAACGATCTGTCGCATTTCTCATCCTTCACTCCATCGATTCAGCCGGCATCCTAATTTAGATTCGACCATTAACATTATTGGAACCTGGACATTTATTGTCCCGCACCTTCAAAATAAGTCCCACTTACATTTTAACGAAAGAATATGTTTCCCGCAATAGCCGAAGTCAAATGTAAACGATTTCGACAGCATTTTTTTGCAATTTATATTTTTGCCTATCGCTTGATTAAAATGCAGGATTATCATATAATCATTTTTGCTACTGTTTTTATGCGCCCGTGGTCCAATGGATATGACGTAGGCCTCCGGAGCCTGAGATCTAGGTTCGATTCCTAGCGGGCGCGCCACTTATAATTGAACAAAGTCCAGCCTGCATCCCATAAGATGTTAGCTGGACTTTTTTAAAATTTTTCTAATGTAAATTAAACGAGAAACATTAATCTTGTAACGCAGTAACTTGATTACTATCGTTCTGAACAGCACCCAAATTGTAACCGTATTTGATATTCGATGTTGTTCCTTTGAACCAAATTCCTCTGCGGAAAGCTCCCGAGAGGATATTGTCCCTCACTATGCCCATCTTAGTCATGCCTGCAATAACGAGTGCATCAATGGCAGAGGTCGCTCCTCCAGTCAAAAAGTTTCCTGAAATTGACAAACCTTCCGTATCCGTAATCTCCATAACGTTTGCTGACATTCGGGAAGTTTGATTCCCTGTAACTCTAGCGTTGTGGCAAGTTTTAATTGAAAGAGCTTTGGTTGTATCGCTGATTTGGTTATCATCCACAATTAACCCCTGCAAGATTTCACAATCAATCCCATTCCCTCGTCCCTTTGTTATAACACTTCCCCTAATCTGAACATTATTACCGTTTTCTGCATGCACACTTTGCATTTGAGCCTCAGTAATCTGATTATTAAGGATCAGGCAATGACTGTTATTTTTAAGAATTACACCATTCTCGGTAGGCTTAAAAATCTGGTTGCCCTGTATAGTTACGTTTGTACAATCAGCTATATCTACCGCATCCTTCTTCATATAATTAATTGTATTATCGCTGATGGTAACCCGCTTTACATTTTTAATAATAATTCCGGAGTCTTCTGAAACGCTAAAAGTATTTCCGCTAATTTGCACATCCTCAGATGTAACATCTGTAGAGAAGATGCCAATCATAAACCGCCGGTTCGATGCAAAATAGTCAGGATAAACAGCCACCCCATTGATGAACTGGTTGTTTACGATAGTTAATCTGCGAAATGGTCCTGCCGCCCCGAATACCGCATGATTAGATCCATTAACGGCGTAAATCCCGCCGCCGCATTCATAAAAAAAGTTTTCGGCAATCAAAGTGTTAAGCCACTTATACGGACGTATAGCATAATAACGCATACCTTCAAAGGTGTTATTTCGAATCGTAATATTCTGATGCCACTTGCCTTCTTTATGAGTGTGACCGCCAATTCCAGCTGTCCATGCTTTGAACTCCACCGTAGTATTTATTCCTTGTTTGTTGAACGTATAAGTATTTCCCTTGCCAAAGTAACAATTTTGGATGGTGATATTTTTACAATGTGTATCATCATAAGGCAAAGCCCCTTGAATGCCGCTCGTTGAAGCATGATCAATTTGGATCGCCTCGACATACCAGCGATTATTCGCTATTTCCCGATAGCCATAAAATTTGCAACCGTCGATGACAACATTTCGGGACGAATTAATTTCAATGGCATGAGCATCGATGACATCATAAAATTCACAATTACGAAATGTCCAATCCGAAGCATGAGCGAACTGCAGCACATTTCCATCCTCATAACATAAGACAGACGGTTGAAGCCCAACAAACTCAAAGCGGGCATTTTCGAAAACAATATGGCCATTTCCGCTATAGCCCCCATTAGGCTGTCCATTATATTCATAGTTGTACAGCATCGTATTTCCATGATTTCGCCAGAACACTGCTCCTTGTTCGCAAATTACCGAAGTATCTCCATATACAACAAGCGCTTGTGACCAGACGTAGTCGCCTTGCGGAACATGAACAGTTACAGGAATCTGATTATCTTTTGACAGCCGAAAAACATTTCTGAATGCTTCGGTATCGTCCGTTTGTTTATCCCCTTTTGCTCCCCACCATTGCGGATATACCCCTTGACCATAGAAATCGCCTGTTACTCTCCCGGCACCGCCAAATATATGCCCAAGCCCTGCATTTACCTGGGAAAAAACATGCACAGTCACTCCTGCATCTGGAACCAGTATAGCCCCGTAGTCAAAAAACAAACGAACTCTTTTGGGAAACGTCAATGGGCTGCCGATTCGATAGGTACCAGCAGGAAAATAAAAGGTAGCTTCCGCTTGTTGGGCTGTGGATTGAATTAATAGATCAAGAGCAGCGGCATCATCGGCCAACCCGTCGGCAGCCGCATTATGCTCCTTCACATTGAACCAATCGGCCAAAACGCATAAACCAGCATTATAGTTGCCCTCTCCTTCTAACAGATCCCCATCCTCACCCTCTTGCTCAGCATAGGCTTTTATTCCCGCTGGAATCTGACTGGTAATTGCAGCACCCGCCATTACACCGATCGAAGCGATAAAACGTCTTCTACTAATACCACTAGCTGCAGATGCTTCTGCCTCCTTATTTAATAGCCGATCGCGCTTAGATTCTTCCACGGATATCCCTCCATTTTTATCGGAAACTCTACTTGTGATATCAGTCTCGCGCTATAAGGAACCCTCTGTCTTGCTTTCTCCCCTGCACATAGGAACGGTTTTCTATATACTCCGGATTAAATCCGTTTAAGCCTGACAAGTCTAACGAGTGGGTTGTCATTCTAGCTTCAACATCTGTAATCTCGAATAATTTATATTCAAATGGAGTTTCAATCAAAGAACTAGCCGATACATACGCTGCCTCTTCCGTTAAGCGAAGCGTATTGAGGTGATTATGTCCGGACAAGACGATTTTCAAATTCGCATACTTCCTGGTTAGATCTTCAATGGATTGGCGAAAGGACTCCGGCGCATCGTGAATGATCCGATCCAACCCGCTTTGCTTCTGGCTCATCCCAAAGACAGGACTATGTGTTACCAAAACATGCATCTTAGTAGGATTAGCCTGAACCACCTGTTCTAAGCGATTCAGTTGCTTTTCTGAGAACAACGGTTGTTGCTTCTGTCCCCAAAAATACTCTAACCCGCTCTCCCAATGGTTTGGCACAACATGAACGACACAGGAATCGCTCACAATTTCATAATGCGGCGAACCGCCAATAAACCACTTAGGCGTATGAGCCAACCATAGCTCTAGAGCATCTGGACGATCCAAGTCATGATTTCCCAAACATAAATAGAAAGGTACCGGAAGCTTTAGCAAGCTATAAACATGACGGATCAAATCCGCACGGCAGCTATCAACAAGATCGCCTCCATGGATAATAAAATCAGCAGAATGCCGATCTACTTCTTTTTGAATGGCCTGGATAATATCGGCCATTCGCTCGGGATAGGCCGGCTGCTGATGAAAACCAATTGGATTAGCACCAAAATGAGTATCTGTTATATAAAGAAATCTCAGCATAGAGGCCTCCTTGTCCTGAGATTCACAAATCTAGCGAGGATAAACGGCTTCGCGGTCCTTTGGACAGGCGCGTTTACCGTTGAAATATAAGAACAAGTATAAAGTAGTAACTTATACTTTCTTATATTTAAGAAAGGGGGGAATCCCCCCTTCATTAGTTACTTTTGTATCGTTCGTAGGCTGCTTTTTCAATCTCCATATATTTATCAAGTCCCATTTTCTTAACCGTATCCGTATATTTATCCCACTCGTCAAACGACATGTCGCCAGCAATCAGCTTAGCCTCTGTTTCGAGAATGAAAGTTTGGATATCCGCACCGACCGACGTCATGAATTCGGACTCCTCCTCCGTATAGGTAAACCTATTCCATATTTCTGTAGGCTTATAATCCGCTACCTTTTTCCCCGCTTCTATAGAACTAGATTGCATTGGGAAGTATTCCTCCTGGACGATTGCAGGGTAGCTCCCCCCGTTCCAGGTGAAGTATTTGGTTCTTGCCTGGGTCATCGTAAGACCGTTCGGATTGTTGGTAATATCCTCCACATACTCCAAGGATCCATCCGGCTTTTTCGTATACGTGACCCCCTCTATGCCCATAAAATAAAACAGAGCCCCTTCATTGCCGTAAAAATAATCCATCCATCTGACCGTCGCTTCCGGATATTTGTTCTTATTGGTTATGGCCATGGAACCAGGTTGAACTAAAGGCACTCCCACATGGGAGTATAGTTGATCGCCATGGGGCCCTTTAAGCGCCCCTAAACCGACGTAATGATCCAAGTTAAAGGCGGTACCCGCATTGTTCGTAATGGCTGAACCAAGGTTTCCTTCGGCTCCTTTGGCTCGGAATGCGGCGTCCTTAATCGTGAAGATTTCCGGATCGATCAGTTCTTCGGCATACAGCTTATGAATAAATTCCAGAACCTCTTTATATTTCGGATCGAGACGATAAAAGCGCAGTTGATCCTTGTCCGGGTCCATATCGATATACAAGTGTCCGAGCCCTCGGTTCCCTAGGCCCCATGACCCCTGAAACTGATACTTTATTACATTGACACTCGATCCACTGTACGGAATTTCATCCGCCTGACCATTCCCGTTCAGATCGGTCGTCTTAACCGCCTGCAGATATTTGTAAAAGTCCTCGATCGTTTGCGGCTCTTGCATATTCAATTGATCCAGCCACTTCTTATTAATCCATAGCGGCGTCCCGATCAAGACAGGCAAAAAGTCGGGAGAGTAGAAAGTTGGGAATGAATAGATATTACCGTCTGGCATCGTCAACCCTTTTCTTAAATCCGGGTACTGATCCAACAGCTTTTTAAAATTGGGGGCATATTGGTCAATAAGATCGTTTAATGGAATAAGCACTTTTTGCTGTGAGCCATATTTCATCAGATCGTTAGCACTGAGCCTGGCCGTATAGAACACATCCGGGTAATCCCCGCTGGCCAGTGCCAAATTGCGTTTTTCCGTCAAGCTCTCAAAAGGAACCAATTGAAAATTAACCTGAATGTTGGACTTTTTCGCATATTCTTGCCACACTAAGGTTTCCTCGAATTTATTGCTGTTGGTAGCATCCTTGCCTGTAAAAAAAGTAAGTGAAATAGGTTCCTTCACAATTGGGAATCCGCTTGGATTGAGATTACTGTCTGCTGCTGTTTCTTTTTCTTTTTCTTCGCCGTTAACCTTTTCCTTGCCTCCATCAACAATAGTTCCCGCTCCAGATGGAGATGGTGGTTTTGCCTCTTTGGCGCAGCCAGACAACACGATACTTAAAACCATCATAACCGATAACAACATTAAACCCCATTTGTTAGTATTCATATAAAAAGAACTCCTCCCAATTTCTCAATGTGAACATCAGCCTTTAAGCGCCCCAATCATTACTCCCTTTACAAAATACTTTTGCAAGAAAGGGTATAACATGAGCATAGGCAAATTTGCAACAACGACAACCGCATATTTCAAGGCTTCTATTTGTAACAAATAATTCGCGAGAGAATCATCGGTAGACGAAGTCATTTCATCCATTTGCTCTTGTATCAAGATTTCTCTTAAAAACAGCTGTAATGGATATTTACTTCGATCCGATAAATAGATAAGTGCGTTAAAAAATGCATTCCAGTGTCCCACTGCGTAAAACAAAGTCATAACCGCAATAATCGGCATAGATAAGGGCAGTACAATTCGAAAGAGCGTTTGAATATTCGAGCAACCATCAATGAAGGCTGACTCCTGAATTTCCAATGGAATACTAGTCTGAAAAAATGTTCTCATAATGACAATATTCCATACCGATACAGCTCCCGGAATAACCAATGCCCAAAGCGTATTCAACATGTGCAAATCCCGGATCAACAAATAGAGAGGGATCATTCCACCGCTAAAGAACATTGTAAAAACAATGCAAATTGTAATAAAGTTGCGCCCATGAAAATCCTTTCGTGAAAGAGGATAAGCTGCCATCGTTGTAAGAGCAAGATTCACAAGCGTACCAACGGCTGTGTACATGATTGTGTTTAAGTAACCGCTTATAATGTCCTGGTTCTCAAACACTCTTTTGTATGCATCAATTGTAAACCCCTTAGGCAACAACCAAATTTCACCCCGTAAAATGGCCATAGGATCACTGAATGAAGCGTTTAAAACATAGAGCAACGGATAAATAACAATAAGCAATATCAAGCCCAGGGCTGCATAAATCACTCCTTCAAAAACACGTTCTCCCCGGCTCTTATATACCATTCACATAAGCCTCCTTACCACAAACTAGTGTCATTAACCTTGCGCGCTATGGAATTGACCACAATCAGCATAAGGAAATTTATTACTGCATTGAACAAGCCTACGGCTGCAGAATAGCTGTATTGAGCCCCGATAATCCCCGCTTGATAGACATGGGTTGCAATCACAGCTGAAGCTTCCGCATTCAGCGAGTTCTGCATGAGAAACACTTTCTCGAACCCGACACTTAGAATTCTACCAACATTTAGAATAAGCAATATAATGATTGTTGGCGCGATAACAGGGAGATTAATACTCCATACTCTACGAAGACGACCTGCTCCATCTACTTTAGCCGCATCATGAAGCTGGGGGTCAACACCCGACAATGCTGCTAAATAAATAATTGAGCTCCAGCCCATTTGCTGCCATACTCCTGAGATGACATAAACACTTTTGAACCATCCCGGTGAAGTCATGAACTTTATTGGCTCGAAGCCAAACCATTGCAGCAGCTGATTAACGAGCCCGCTTTGTGGGGACAGAAATAAAAACAGCATTCCCACAATAACAACAGTGGATAAAAAATGTGGGGCGTAAGTAACCGTCTGAACTACTCTTTTAAATAATCTGGAGCGTACTTCATTAATCATTAACGCTATCAAAATAGGGACGGGGAAACCAACAACAAGCTCGTACAAGCCGATCCCCAAAGTATTCTTGATCAACCTCCAGAAATAATAGCTTTCATAAAAACGCACAAAGTGCTTCCAACCGACCCATGGACTACCGCCAATTCCTTTGGTCGCAATAAAATCCTTGAAGGCTATTTGGACACCATACATCGGATAATATTCGAAAATAATAAAATAAACGAGTACTGGAAAAATCAGCAAATATAAATCAAGATTTCTGCGAACCTTTCTTTTCAATAAATTTTTCAACTCCAATCTTCACCCCCTTCTACTGGCTTCAGGGCGATTATATATCGAGCAGAAACTTAAGCCTATTTACCTTTCACTCATTTATTAACACTTTTATCAGTTAGTCAAAAAAATGATAACTATAGAGAAAAAAGGCAACCTATTTTTATCGTTTCACTTGAAAGACTGCTGTTGCTTTCAATTTCACATGATACAATAGAAAAAAACTTTCGAGGGTGTTGTTCAATTGTCCACTCGCATTAAGACTAGAAATTCTTTGTTCATCCAAATATTTGCCGGATTTCTCGCTGTCATCATATTGCTGTCTTCACTCCACTGGATTTCATTTTCTATATTAAAAAATGATACCAAGGGTGAATTGATCAAATACAACCGTCTGCTGCTGCAGAATACGGTCAAGGAATACGAGAGGGTGTTTACATCCGTAAAAAGCAATCTTTACAGTCTTTATTACGACCCTAAAGTGGCAGCTGCCAATGTCAAGCTAGCCTTGCAAAGGATGGATCGAATTGACTATATGAAAGAAGGGCAAATCATTAACGAAATCGAAAATCATGTTTCTGATCGCGCATTGTATTTGGACAATATACTTATTTATTTCAATCAATCTTCCATTGTTTTGGATAAAGGGGGCAGGTCCAATGCGGAGACGTTATTTTTGAGCGATTATAAAAGCTCCATCTATTCTTATAGCTTTTGGCAGGGGCAATTTGTTGAAGGCTATACCTATCGATTGCATCCCAGTAGCGAATTTTTAATTATTCCTGGATCTATTAGAAGTCTTTTGCCTATTTCCATTAAGGAAACACCCAAATATCAAATTATCGCGTTACTCGATACAGATCGAATGCTGCAAGCATTTCACAACTTGCCTGATGTCGAATTTATGATAATGGATAAAAATAAACAACCTCTCTTTCAAACAACAAGTGATTTTCCCGAGTCCGTGCTAAATAAATTTGAAGGAGCGGATGGAGAAGTAGAGCAAGGCCAATATTACTATTTCTCACAAAAAGGAAATGAAAGCGCATTATCATACATCGTTAAGATGCCTACATCAATCGTATCTGCACAAATGAAGAAATTTAACCTCAACTTACTGTTGGCTCTTGGTCTGTCTATTGGAGCCGGGATTGTCTGCTCCCATTTTTTCAGTAGAAGGCTTTACCGTCCAGTTAAGCAAATCATCACAGCAGTCCAGCACTCAAAGCTGAAGGGACTCGGAAGTACAATTAGCGAATTTAATTTGATCCATGACAAAATTCATTCCCTGATTAAAGAAAGAAACGATATTCAAACCGAGCTGATCAATAAAAAGTCGCTGCTGACTAATTACGGATATATGAATAAATTGAAAATGATCCGATCGGACTTAAGCGATTTGCAGGATTTCATTCTAGCCAACCGAAAATTTCGAATTATTCTTTTTCATTTACAATTCCGGCATGCTTCGTTAAAGGAGCTCAATATTTCTCTTGACGATGTGTCTTACTACTTAAGGGAATACATAAATTTGGTGATGAGTGACAGTTTTCCGGGTTCACATACCTTTCAAATTGAAAGCAATCAAATATTATCGATAATTTTTGACGACAAACCGATAGACACTTTACAAGAAACGATGCTTCCCTTGAAGAAAGTGTGGGACGGAGATTCACAGTATTACCTGATCTCTATAGCTATGAGCTCTATCTACGCGTCCGCCGCAGAATTCAGCAAAGCTTATAATGAAGTGCTGGAGAAAGCGGGTCAGGCCAAGCTGCTGTCGGAAACTCAATTTATTTCTGATCTCCGTCCGCTAGTTAATCATGCCTATGTATTAGAAAAAGAAAAAGAATTTGATCTTAACTTGCGCGAAGGTAATATACTCGAATCTAAAGAATCGCTGAACCAAATGCTGCGATATTTGCATCAAAAGGAAGAGAGCGCTGACAATATCAGAAAGTTCGCCAAATCCATATTGGAGAGGATATTCCAGCAAGCTGCTACGTTTGATCAAAAAGTAAACTTGGCTGAGCACCGTATAGATTTAAAGGAGACCGAGGAATGTTTCACCATCGAAGAAATAAGTCATTTGATGGAACCGCACATTGTCCGAGTCACTTCCTTAATCCGCTCTGTAAAAAATGAGCAAAACGATTTGGCGAATCGTGCGGCCGACATTATGGAGGCAAGCTATGCAAAGGATATTTCATTGGATTCGGTAGCAGAATCATTAAATATCTCAAGCAATTATTTGTCTATTTTGATGAAAGAAAAAACAGGTATTAACTTCAGCGAGCATCTAAACAATGTGCGAATTCGTAAAGCCAAGGAATTGCTCGAATCTACCAGCCTTAGTGTTCAAGATGTAGGAATACGAATTGGCTACCGCAACGTTACATCTTTTATCCGTATGTTCAAAAAAGTTACCGGCCTGACACCGGGCGATTATCGCAAACAGATTAAACTTCAGCCTTTCCGTTAAAGCAATAAGCTTAAGCTTATAATCAAGAAATATCGACACAGTCATCCTTAAAGGACATACGGTTTCTACGCGAAATATAAGAAAAAGTTTGCAGTGAAAACTTATAAAGTCTTATATATTAAAAGGTTAAAAGCGCATTTATCGAATTCCTTGACCATCTTTGACTTTTACTTTTCAATCCGTTATTATATGATTACGTTATTTAATTGTTCAACTGAATGAAGGAGGAGTTGTTAATATGAATTTTGTACCTATGGTTATCGAGCAAAGCAATCGAGGTGAGCGATCATATGATATATACTCCCGTTTGCTGAAGGATCGTATTATTTTCCTTGGCTCTGGCGTGAACGATGTAGTTGCTAACTCTATTATTGCTCAGCTGCTATTCCTCGCAGCAGAGGATTCTGAAAAGGATATTTCGCTATATATTAATAGCCCTGGCGGTTCAATAACAGCTGGTATGGCGATCTACGACACTATGCAGTTCATCAAGCCTGACGTATCGACCATTTGTGTTGGCATGGCTGCTTCAATGGGCGCATTCCTGCTTACTGCCGGAGCTAAAGGCAAGCGCTTCGCGCTGCCAAACAGCGAGGTCATGATTCACCAGCCGCTCGGCGGCGCTGAAGGACAGGCAAGCGATATTGAAATCCGTGCAAGACGCATTCTCAAAATGCGCGACAAGCTCAACAACATTTTGGCAGAGCGCAGCGGCCAGCCTCTTAGCCGCATCGAGCAGGATACAGATCGCGACTATTTCATGAGTGCTCAAGAAGCGCTGGATTACGGCCTGATTGATAAAGTTATCGAAAAGGTTTAAGCGAAGAGCTGTAACTTACATCAAGCAGCTGCAAAATAGCCCGGATCATGCTTTCCGATGGGAGCCTGATTCGGGCTATTTTTATGTGTAAGAGGTGGCGCGTACCGATCCTGTATTAATTTTCATATACAATTGTGTTTTTCGGGGCATTTTTGCGTATTCTGTATGAAAATTCATATACAATTGGCCACTTTCAGGGAGAGCACCGTTTTCAGGTAACGCCAACCGCTACTGTATGATGTTTCGGATACAATTATTTGTACAATTGTTTTCTTCGAGTCATGAGTTTTTTCAACAACCCGATGGAATACAGTTAGTTTGGAAAACAAACACATACTTTTCAACTACATAAGCTCACTGGCCAACAAGAAGATAACCCTCTCTAATGGTCTATCAAATCGGTATCAATCTACCGCAACTACCCATCAAGTCGGTATCGACCTACTCCAACTACCCATCAGTATCGATCTACTCCAACTCCCAATCAAGTCGGGTATCTATCTAATCAACTGCTACTCAAGTTTCAAATATCTATCTACTCCAACAGCCATAGGCGTGACGTATGCATGGTTCTATCCTTCAATAAAACGGTTCATTCTAAGGCATGAATGCACTGCGTGCCATCTCGTATAAAATTGTTTTACAGCACAGCATCCTCACTGATGCTTATAATTTGTGATTTTTATCACTTCTGCTTCAATATGACGATGCTATGCTTGCAATACAGATCATGACAGCTGCCAGATGCACTACAACACCGCATTACAGGCACCGTTATTGAACTGCTAATATGCTCAAGGAGGTGAGCTTATGGAAATCGTTCCATTAGAGAAAGTAGAACAGCTCGCCATCAAAAAGTGGAACGTATATAAGCACAATAAGCTTCATTACATCGCCCGTTCCATGCTTGCCAGTATGTTTATCGGTTTTGGCGTTATCGTAGCCTTCAAATCAGGCAGCTTCTTTTATAACGTCGGATCCCCTTTAACCTATCCAATGGCGGCGCTGACATTTGGAGCTGCCATTATTCTGATAACGTACGGCGGCGGCGATTTGTTTACAGGCAATACGTTTTATTACACCTACACATCGCTGCGCAAAAAAATTTCATGGCTTGAGACAATCAAATTATGGGTAATTAACTATTCAGGTAATTTACTCGGCGCACTAGTATTCGCTTTTCTCATATGGACGACGGGTTTGTTCGACTCGCCGACCGTCAACGGCTTTCTGCTGGATGTCGTAAGCAATAAAACCAATGCTTCTACTAGCGAGTTGTTCTTCCGTGGTATATTATGTAATTGGCTCGTATGTCTTGCCTTCTTTATCCCGATGGGGCTGAAGGGTGACGGACCAAAAATGTTCGCGATGATGCTGTTCGTATTTTGCTTCTTCATATCGGGCTACGAGCACAGTATCGCCAATATGTGTACGTTTGCCATCGCTTTTGTATTAAACCAGCCGGGTACAATATCGATTCAAGGTGCGCTGCATAATCTCATACCTGTCACTATCGGCAATATTATCGGCGGCGGCCTGCTGATGGGCTGGATGTACTACTATGTCAATAAACCTTATTTAAAAGAAATGGAAAAGGTGGAGGAGCAAGATGAAAAAAACTAGAATCGTTGTTATCGGGACAGGGGCTGTAGGCTCGACTACCGCATATACTTTATTGCTGCGCAATCGCATGGACGAATTGGTGCTAATTGATTCCAATGCAGGCAAAGCGGCTGGCGATGCGCTCGATATGAACCATGGCATGCCTTTTGTTGGAGGGGCTAAAGTGTGGGCCGGTACATATAAGGACTGTGCTGGTGCAGATATAATCATTATTACGGCAGGCGCCGCTCAAAGGCAGGGCGAGACGAGGATCGATCTTCTGAAACGAAATGTCAGCATATTTGACAGCATTATCGAACAAATACTGCCTTATAATCAAGATGGCATTCTGCTAATTGCTTCCAATCCGGTTGATATTATGAGCTACTTTTCATTGAAAAAATCGAACTGGCCGGCGCACCGCGTCATCGGCTCAGGCACATTGCTTGACAGCGCTCGCTTCCGCTACCTAATAGGCCAGCATTTGCATATTGATCCGCGCAGCGTTCACGCTCACATTATAGGCGAGCACGGAGATTCAGAGCTGCCGGTTTGGAGTCTGGCCAATCTGGCCGGAACAGCCATTGAGCTTAGCAATGAGGTAAAAGAAGAACTGTTCGTCCAAACAAGAGATGCAGCCTACGAAATTATCGAAGCCAAAGGAGCAACCTATTACGCGATCGCACTCGCGCTGGATCGGATTTGTACAGCTATTCTGCAGGATGAAGGTGCGGTGCTTAACGTATCTACCCTGCTGGACAACTACTATGGCGTCTCAGACGTTTATCTTGGTGTTCCATGTGTCGTAGACCGCAGCGGCATCCGCAAGGCTCTGGAAATTAAACTAACCGAGCACGAACAGCAGCTCTTCCATAAATCAGCAGACAAGCTTAAAGAAATTATTAAAAGTATAGAGATGTAGGATATAATTAAGTACAGCAGTTGACAACTAGTCAGCTGCTTTTTTTATAGCCAGGTTATTATAAATTTGAACGCAAAAAAAGGAAGCTGTCCTCGCGAGTTACAACCCTTCGCGAGACCCTTCCATCCCCTGCCTGCAGCCCTCGAAAGCTGCAGATAGTTATTATTGGTTCTCGAGCTCTTCTTTGCTTACAAGAGCGACTAAAGCGTTTACAGCCTGTTCTGCGTCCGAACCTTCTGCACTTATGGATACTTCAGTACCTGAGCTTATCGCAAGGCTCATAATACCCATAATAGATTTAGCATTCACTTTTTTATCGTCTTTTTCTACGAAAACCTCGGAGGAAAATTTATTCGCTTCTTGTACGAATAACGCTGCTGGCCTTGCATGAAGTCCCGTCTTTAGACGAACAACAACTGGAAGCCTTGTCATGGAATCATAACCCCCTCTATTTTACTATTTCACATAGCATCATCACAAAAAGTCACATATTCATTATTATAACATTTTACATGCCGTTGCACTAGGCAAAATTCAACTGCCTCTTATTTTTTCGGCAAGCTCGTCAATTTTGCGCAATCTGTGATTAACGCCGGACTTGCTCACCTTAACTTTCAGCAGCTCTCCAACCTCTGTCAAATTCAAATCGGGGTGCTGCAGCCGAATTTCTGCAACCTCTCGCAGCTTCTCCGGCAAGCTATCCAATCCAATCTCTTTTTGTAGAAGCTTAATATTGTCAATCTGCCGTACAGCCGCACCGATCGTCTTATTCAAATTAGCTGTTTCGCAATTTACGATGCGATTGACAGAATTGCGCATATCCCGCATAATGCGTACATCCTCAAATTTGAACAACGCTTGGTGCGCGCCGATAATATTAAGCAGCTCGATAATTTTCTCGCCTTCCTTGATGTAAAAGACGAAGCCTTTTTTGCGTTCGATGCATCTTGCATTCAGATTAAACGTGTTGGCCAAATCAACAAGCGAAGCGCAATGCTCTGCATACATCGACGATATTTCCAAATGATACGATGAGCCCTCCGGGTTGTTAACGGAACCTCCTGCAAGAAACGCCCCCCGCAAGTATGAACGCTTGCAGCAAGGCTTGCGCAGCATTTCTTCATCAATACCGGGATTAAATAGAAATCCTTCCGAAACGATATGCAAATCCTTCAAGATTTCTTGTACTTTGACAGGAATACGTACAATATATACATTATTTTTTTTCAATCGCATTTTTTTGCGAACAAGCAGCTCTACATGCACATCAAAATGCTTCTTCAGCAGTGTATATATTCTGCGTGCAATCGCAGCATTTTCTGTAGAGATGTCAAGAACGACTTTACGGCTGGAGACGCTGACTGATCCATTCATTCTGATTAGCGCTGAAAGCTCTGCGCGCTCGCAGCAGCTATCTGATTCAATCATGGTCAGCTCTTTTTTTGTCTGGGCCGCAAAAGACATCGTTCATCACCTCTTTCTCAACATCCAGTTTTCCACCAGCTTATAGATATGATGGCTTAGCCTCTCGGCATCATGCCTTAGGAAGGTGCGGAACAAAACTAAACGGTCTGCAATTACCTTATAGCCTCTGCGAGTAACCTCATCCATATCCAGATGGACAGCTCGTGCTCCTTTTTCAGCATACTTGCTCTCTACCTGCGGTGGAATTTCTCCATCATTTACAATAACATAATCAAACAAATGATGCCCGATATGAGCATGTATAGCGTCCAAATGATTGCTTACCGTATAATTATCGGTCTCACCCGGCTGAGTCATAACATTGCATACGAACAGCTTGACAGCCTCAGATTCGACAATTGCCTGAGCCAGGCTCGGCACAATCAAATTCGGGATAATACTCGTGTATAAGCTCCCTGGGCCTATTAAAATAGCATCCGCCTGTACGATCGCTTCTACCGCTTCCGGCAATGCTTCTACATTTTCCGGCTCTAGGAAAACACGCTTGATCGCTTGCCCGGCTTTTGGGATATTTGACTCGCCCGTTATAATCGTTCCGTCAGCCATCTCCGCCTTCAATACAATCGCGCTGGCCGCAGCCGGCAGCACCCGGCCTCTTACCGCCAAAACCCGGCTAAGCTCCCGTACGCCCGTTACGAAATCTCCCGCGATATCGGTCATGGCCGCCAGCATCAGGTTGCCCAGGCTATGTCCTGCAAGACCCGTGCCATTCTGAAAGCGATACTGTAACACTTCCGTTAGCAAAGGTTCTGTATCCGCAAGCGCCATAAGCACGTTGCGGATATCGCCTGGCGGCGGTATTTGCAGCTCATTGCGCAGAATTCCTGAGCTTCCGCCATCATCAGCAACCGTGACGACAGCCGTTATATCAAGCGGTTTCTCTTTCAGGCCGCGCAGCAT
Organism: Paenibacillus sp. GXUN7292; assembly: GCF_050864975.1. Taxonomy (NCBI): domain Bacteria; kingdom Bacillati; phylum Bacillota; class Bacilli; order Caryophanales; family Paenibacillaceae; genus Paenibacillus; species Paenibacillus sp. GXUN7292. The sequence continues at coordinate 22,676 of NZ_JBOZWO010000047.1, forward strand.
AACGGATAGTCCTGTGCCTCCGCCGATGACGACAATTTTGGGACGCTCCATGATTTGCTCTCTAATGCTAATAGCCTCCCCTCATTAATGCTTATCGCGCTCGCTGTCGCGATGGCTGACACGCACACGTTCAGTATCACTGCTCCCAAGGATGCGCCCCAAGTATTCAGCGATCGCTACTGATCGATGCTTGCCGCCAGTACATCCAATACCTATCACAACCTGGCTCTTGCCTTCCTTGCGATATAAAGGAATTAGAAACTGAAGCATATCAATGAGCTTAGCTAAAAACTGCTGCGTCTCCGGCCATTTCATCACATAGTCATAGACGTCAGGATGCTGGCCCGTATTTGGTCGAAGCTGCTCAACGTAATGAGGGTTAGGCAAAAATCGTACATCAAATATTAAGTCCGCATCTATCGGCATCCCATATTTAAAGCCAAAGGAGGTGACGTTAACCGACAGGCTGCTGTGCTCCATATTTGTAAATCTGGCAATTATGCGTTCCTTTAGCTGCAAAGGCTTCAGCTTGCTCGTATCAATGACCTGAGAGGCAGAGCCCTTCAAATCCTCAAGCATGCGGCGTTCATGCTTTATACCGTCAAGCGGCATGCCGTCCTGTGCAAGCGGATGGCGGCGACGGCTTTCCTTGTAGCGCTGCACAAGCACTTCGTCGGTAGCATCAAGAAACAATATTTCGCAGCTGATTGTATTATGATCCTTTATATAAGCAAGCGATTCCGAAAGAGCGGTAAAAAACTCCCGGCCCCGTAAATCAATAACAAGTGCTACTTTACCTATTTTACCATTAGACTGCTCAATTAATTCCGCAAACTTCGGAATTAGCACAGGCGGTAAATTGTCCACACAGAAAAACCCTAAATCTTCAAGGCTTTGGACAGCAATCGTCTTGCCCGCCCCGGACATTCCTGTAATGATTACAAGCTTTGCCAAAGTTGCTGCCGTTTCCATGAATCACACCTACTATCCTCTTAAAATAAGACCTGCTGCACCAACGACCCCCGCATTGTTTCCTAGTACTGCCGGTACGATGCTTACGCCTTCCTTAGCTTGATCAAGCGCATATTTTTCGTATACCTCGCGTATTTGGTCAAACAGGAAATCCCCTGCCTTCGATACGCCGCCGCCAATAATGAAATATTGCGGATTCAGCACGATCGACATCATGGCCATCGACTTGCCCAAATAGTAAGCCGCGCGGCTGACGATGCGAGCCGCCACCTCATCTCCTGCTTTGGCAGCATCAAAAACATCCTTAGCCATAATCTCTTCCACTTGCGACAAAGATGTCCGGTCGCCGCGCTCTACAGCATCCTTAGCCATACGAATAATTCCGGTCGCTGAAGAAACGGACTCCAGGCAGCCCATCTTGCCGCAGCCGCATTGAATGGCTTCCAGATCCGGAACAATGGCGATATGTCCAAGCTCACCGGCCATTCCGTTATAGCCCTCAACAATCTTGCCGTCAATAATAATGCCGCCGCCTACACCAGTACCAAGCGTATAGCATACGCAGTGGTTTACGCCTTTGCCAGCTCCTGCCCATGCCTCGCCAAGCGCAGCCACGTTGGCGTCATTATTAATTTTAATTACTTTTTGCAGCTCCTGCTCCAAAAATTGCTTTAAATTTGTATCCACGATGTTCAGATTAGCTGAATATTTCACAATCCCGTTTGGAATGTCTAGAAAACCAGCAATCCCAACACCTACTCCATCAACTAGCTCCCAATCAAGATTAGCTTCCTGTACAACTAGTCTCGAATAATTGGCAATATTATGTAGGATAGTGTCCGTTCCTTTACTCGTTTCTGTCGGTCCTTCATAAGTATGCAGCAATTGGCCTTCTCCATCGCAAACACCTACTTTAATCGAAGTACCGCCGACATCGACTCCAACGTAAATCTTTTCAGACATTACTTATCCACCTCATTAATAAAGTTAAAGTTCTCTGTTCCAACTATAAGCGTTGCGCTTCCATCGGTCAAGACAACCGGCCTGCAGTGCCAAGCAAGGGAGCTTTGCACAGCTTTGCATCAGCTTCCTGCAATGCTTATTTTCAAGAAGAAGCGCTGCGCTTCCTTGGCTAAGAATGTGCCGTTTCTCGGTGAAAAATAGGAATAGGTATAAGGTGAAAACTTATCCTTTCCAATTTTTGAAAAAAAGCTATGCCTTCCACCAATCAAGCTTAGCAGGCATAGCTTTGTTCCAGTGATACATAAAAGTGTCGTTATTATAGGCTTTCCAAATATCTTTCGCAATCGAGTGCAGCCATACATCCGCTGCCCGCCGCTGTTATAGCCTGACGATACTTGTTGTCTTGAACGTCGCCGCAAGCGAACACGCCTGGCACATTCGTCTCAGAGGAGCCTGGCTTCACTTGGATATAGCCAACTTCGTCCGTATCAATTTGCCCCGCTAGGAATTTCGTATTAGGCGTGTGGCCGATAGCCACAAATACGCCGTCTGTCTCTATAAGCTCATCCTCGCCAGTAGCATTATTGCGCACTTTCAACCCTGTCACGCCCATACCCGTCGCCACGACTTCAAGCGGAGTACGGTTAAGGCTCCAGCTGATCTTTTCATTTGCGCGAGCGCGGTCCTGCATTATTTTGGAAGCACGCAGCTCGTCACGGCGGTTTACAATTTCTACATTAGAAGCAAAGCGTGTCAAGAAGTTAGCTTCCTCCATAGCAGAGTCTCCTCCGCCGATAACAACGATTTTTTTGCCGCGGAAGAAGAAGCCGTCGCATGTTGCACAAGTGCTTACACCTTTACCTACGTTATCCTTCTCACCAGGTATGCCCAAATATTTGGCCGATGCTCCAGTCGAAATAATAAGAGATTCGCCCACGATTTCGCCCTTGCCTTCTACTTGCAGCTTGAATGGACGCTCCGACAGATCAACACTGTTTACCCAGCCCGTTATAAATGTAGCGCCAAAGCGTTCCGCTTGCTTGCGCATATTAGCCATTAATTCAGGTCCTAGAATACCATCCGGAAAACCTGGAAAGTTTTCTACATCAGTCGTCGTTGTCAATTGTCCGCCTGGCTCAGGACCTTCTATAATTAGAGGATTCATATTTGCGCGAGCTAGGTAAATTGCAGCCGTTAGTCCCGCTGGACCTGTTCCAACAATAATCGATTTGTACATATCGTTCACCTCAATACTTATTCTGGAAAGCAGATTTATTGTTCCTCATCCTGAGCTAGCTCATGAGAGGCAAATACCGAGCTTATCGACTTCATCTTTTCTTTAATGCCAACCGTCTCATCAATCAGCTTAACATAGCGGCTAATCGTTGATATAGAGACACCATATCGCATGGATACCTCGTGATAGGAAATCGCCTTGCGGTGCATTTTGGCCGTTAAATACTCAAGTGCTGCCGCCCAGCTCTCAAGCTTCGAAAGCTTTGGAATATCCGGGTAAAGCCGAGACAAAAACTCAGTCCATAATGTCATCATATCATGCTGCTGCACAAGATCATAATGCTTGCTCATGTGGTGAATAGCGGTCTGCGCTACCTTCTCCCACTGCTCTTCCCAAATAGGGAGCTGGGACGGGATACGGTTAGGGCCGACAACCGTTTCCTTGCCGTCAAGCACCACTTTGATCTGTTCCTGAACACCTAGCGTCCTTAAGACAAAAATCGCTATTTTTTTCAAATAGTCATCCTCGTCAGGCTCTGCCAGAAATGAGCGCAGTACATCCTTGACTTCCTCATCGCCAATCATCCCAAAGGCTTGAATAACCTGCAGCTTCGTATTCATATCCCCGTGCCGCAATGCCCAGAAAAAGGACGATCGAACCAATGGATCACTCTTCATATGATCGGGAATGCCTTCCGACGACTTTTCCCAAAGCTTGAACTGCTCTTCGAATGGCAAATGGTAATGATAGCTAAGCGGGGCGGAAAGCTTGCCTTGCTTAACGAGCTCAAGCTGCTCCATGAAATAGTGCGGAATCGTCGAAGCTGGATCCAGCTTTCTGGTCTGCTTCCACAATCGCTCTGCTTCGTTAAAGCGTCCAATATTGCAGGCGGCAACAGCCGCATAATGGTATAGACATGGATCCTGGCCCAGCTCATGCTTTTTGAGCAGACGGGTAAAATGACGGTAAGCAGCACTATGCTCTCCTAAGATGCCCATCGTTGTAGCCAGTTTAAACACATGCTCCTCATGGAAAGGCTCTGTTTTTATCAATAATGACACGAGCGGCTTTAATTGCTCTTCATCGCCGTCATGCTGGTAAAAAATCGATAGATTGCATAAGGCATGCAAATTGCCGGCATCCATAGAAAGCACTTCATGGACGCTATCCAAAGCCTTATCAAATAACCCCATATAGTAATAGGCAAGAGCCAAATTATTGCGGGCTGCAAAAAAATCCGGCTGTGCTGCCACAATATCTTCCAACATACGAACAGCTTCGTTGAATCTGCCTTCCTCAAGCAGCATGCGCGCTTGATCATGCTCTACCATGCCGGCTCGTGATTTGATCTTCTTAAGCTTGGTTGGACGCTCCAGCTCATAATGAAGAAGCTCCATCATTTCCTCTGCTTCATCCAAATAATGCCCTTCGTCATCCTCTTGCAAATAATCAATTAATGCTGATTCCGCCTGCTCGAACATCTCCATATTGGCATAATTATTAGCCATGTAGAAGTGGCATTCGGTCATAGAAGGATCAAGCTCCTCCATAATCCAATCCAAGATTTCATTTGATTCCTTGTAATTGCCCATTTCGGAAAGAATACCAGCCATATTGCAGTGGTTTACAGGATTATTTGGTTCATATTCTACCGCACGCCGAAAATATTTCAGCGCTTTTTCATAGTGAAATCGATCAAGTGAGCGAACTGCCCTTTCAAAAAAAAACGTAGCGTCCCAATTTACCGGGATAACATTCGTTTTCTTACTTATCGCAACGTGATTTTTTCTTGCCAAGACTTTAGGCACCTCCCTCATTGCGCTTGATTCGATTATACCATAGCGCAGTCTATCCTAGCATGCTATTCCTTATGGAAAGCAGAAACGCCTTCAGCGTCTTAATTAAATCGAGAAAGCGGACAGCTTAATGGCTGCCCGCACATAAATTCGTTATATATCGAAGCGACTAAATCGTTCATTGGCTGCTTCTTATATTTTAAAATTAAACGCCTCTGTTTTTGAACAACGTACTAATGGAGCCTCCGTCCAAAATAATGCGAGTCGCTTCGGCCAGCAATGGCGCTACTGACAAGACTTTAAAGCGTCCGGAAGCGGACGGTGGCAACAAAATTGTATCTGTTACAATAACTTCCTTAATGCTAGGATGGTCTAGACGCTCAATAGCTGCATTCGAAAATACAGGATGCGTCGCGCATACATATACATCCTCTGCTCCGCGGTCTTTAAGACCTTGGACAACGTTGACAATAGTAGATCCTGTGTCGATCATATCCTCAATAATAATTGGAGTTTGACCTTCAACATCACCGATAACATGTGTAATGGAGGATTCATTGTGCGCAGGACGTTTTTTAATCATAATTGCAAAAGAAGTATCCAAATAGTTAGCCAGCTTCTCAGCAGTGGAAGCACGGCCGGCATCCGGTGAAACAACAACCGGATTTTTTATATTTTTCGATTTCAAATAATCGCTTATAAGATCAAGTGCAGTCAAATGATCTACCGGAATATTGAAAAAGCCTTGAATTGCAGGTGCATGCAGGTCGATCGTCATTACGCGATTCGCACCGACAGTCGTTAAAACATCAGCCAGCATTTTCGCAGAAATCGGCTCGCGCGGAGCTGCTTTGCGTTCCTGACGAGCGTAGCCATAGTAAGGCATGATTACATTGACCGTTCTGGCGGAAGCGCGCTTCGCTGCATCAATCATAACTAGCAATTCGACAAAATGTTCGTTAATCGGATGGGAAAAAGACTGAACAAGAAATACATCACAATTCCGAATAGTTTCCTCATAGTGAACATAAATCTCGCCACTCTTGAATCGAGACAGCTTAATCGCTCCCAATGGAAGACCAAGCTCCTCACTTATTTTCTTAGCCAATACCGGATTTGACGATCCTGAAAATATACGCACCTTGTCGCTTAACATGATACCCTCCTGAGCGTTTCAACCAATTAATTTCAAGCTACTCGTCCTATTATACATCGTATTTACGAATTTTCAAAAAACAAATATAATTATTTTTCGACAATCATATGACAGTGTTATCTCATCTTATTCGTGGTCGGTTTCCCGTAACGTGCCGATAACTCTTTCATAAGCTCGTCAAGCGGCAGGTTTTGCTGGCGCAGCAGCACCATCAAATGAAAAATCAGGTCGCTTGCTTCGGAGCGAAGCTCGTCATTATCATCGTTTTTAGCGGCAATAATTACCTCTGCAGCTTCTTCGCCAACCTTCTTCAAAATCTTATCCAAGCCTTTGTCAAACAAATAGGACGTATAGGAGCCTTCCGGACGTTCAGCATATCTTGCAGCAATAGAGCTCTCTACCTTGCCCAGCATCGCGAAGCGATCATTGCCCTCAGCCGCTTCAAATTGTCCTTCAGAGCCTTCCACCTCAATAGAGTTTGTAAAACAGCTATAGCTTCCTGTGTGGCACGCTGGCCCCTTCTGCTTTACTGTCACAAGCAATGTATCTCCATCGCAATCATAAGACATCGATACGATTTGCTGCGTATGCCCGCTCGTTGCCCCTTTATTCCAAAGCTCGCCGCGCGAACGGCTCCAAAACCAGGTTGAGCCCGTGGACACCGATTTGTGCAAAGACTCTTCATTCATATAGGCAAGCATAAGAATATCCTTGCTCTGGGCGTCTTGTACGATTGCAGGAACAAGTCCGTTCTCATCCCATTTGATCTCATTCATCCAAGCAGCCATTAGCGCACCTCAATCCCTTTTTTTTGCAGATCAGCCTTAACCTCGCCGATCGTCATTTCCTTGTAATGGAATATCGTTGCAGCAAGGCCGGCATCCGCATGCCCGTTCTCGAACACATCGTAGAAATGCTCAATTTTCCCCGCTCCGCCCGAAGCAATAACCGGTATGCCTACAGTATCCGAAATAGCTCTCGTAAGCTTCACATCAAAGCCGTCCTTCGTCCCGTCGGCATCCATGCTGGTAAGCAGCAGCTCGCCTGCTCCAAGCCGTTCTGCCTCCTGCGCCCATTTCAAGGCAGACATGCCTGTTCCCTGACGGCCGCCATGCGTATATACTTCCCAATCCTGCCATTCCTCATTGAACTTGGCATCAATGGCTACGACAATGCACTGTGAGCCGAACGTGCGCGCACCTTCCTCAATCAATGAAGGATTTTTGACAGCGGCCGAATTAATACCAATCTTATCAGCACCTGCACGAAGCAGACGCTTCATATCCTCTACCGTTGAAATACCGCCGCCAACTGTAAAAGGGATCGAAACCTCGCTTGCTGTACGCTTTACTACTTCCAGCATCGTTGCGCGGCCTTCTACTGTTGCCGATATATCAAGAAATACAAGCTCGTCTGCGCCTTCCTTGTCATACGCCGCAGCCAGCTCGACCGGGTCGCCCGCATCGCGCAAATTAACAAAGTTGACTCCCTTAACGACTCTGCCGTCCTTCACATCAAGACATGGAATAATTCGTTTCGCCAGCATCAATCATCTCTCCCTTATGCAATCTCTATTTGTCGCCTGTCAATTTTAAGAAATTGTGTAGCAGCTGCATCCCCGGCTTGCCGCTTTTTTCGGGATGGAACTGCATGCCGAACACATTGCTTCTGCCGACAATTGCCGTAACATCGCCATAATAGTCTGTTTTTGCGAGCAAATCGCTGGCCGTCTCTGGCAGCACGTGAAAGGAATGGACAAAGTATACATGCTCCTCAGCCATATCTGCAAAAAGAGGCGAAGCGGAGTCCAGCAGCGCCAATCGGTTCCAGCCCATATGCGGAACTTTGAAATCGCCTTTGAACCGCACAACCTTGCCCGGCAATAAGTTCAATCCTTGATGAGTGCCATATTCCTCACTCTCGCCAAATAACAGCTGCATGCCTAGGCATATGCCCAGCAGCGGCTTTCCAGAGGCTGCATAGCTTTTTACTGCCTGGTCAAGGCCGCTGCTTTGCAAATTATGCATAGCGTCTCCGAATGCGCCTACGCCGGGCAATATCGCCCCGCTTGCGCCGGCAATGACATTCTTGTCGGCAGTAACAACTGCATCATAACCAAGCCGTTCAACAGCCATGCTTACACTTTGCAAATTGCCCATGCCATAATCAATTATGGCGATCATCCTACAACAAACCTTTCGTTGAAGGCACGCCCTGCACCCTAGGATCAATACTCGTCGCCTCATCCAGAGCACGCCCAAGCGCTTTAAATACCGCTTCAATCATATGATGCGTATTTTTGCCGTAATGAACGATAACATGAAGCGTCACCCGCGCCTCAAGCGCAAATTTCCACAAAAACTCGTGAACAAGCTCAGTCGTAAAGCTTCCAACATTTGCAGCTGGGAATTCAGCACGAATTTCTAGATGCGGACGATTGCTCACATCGATAATAACTTGTGCCAACGACTCATCCATCGGCACAAATACGCTGGCATAACGCCTAATGCCTCGTTTATCTCCCAATGATTCACGCACCGTCTGACCCAGGCAAATGCCGATATCCTCTACCGTATGATGGTCATCTACATCCACATCGCCATTGGCGTCAACATGCAGATCGAATTGTCCATGCTTCGCAAACAGATCCAACATATGATTCATGAAAGGAACATCTGTTTCGAGCTTTGTATCACCAGTACCATCTAAATTAAAAGAAAGCTTGATATCCGTCTCGCTTGTTGTTCTGGATACGGATGCTTGACGAGTTTTCAATTCTGTCATCGTTTGTTGACCTGCCTTTTCTCGTATTATATAAGTTTCTCGAAGAGTATCTATTAGCAATAAAATGGTACAAAGCTGCGAGCAAAATTGGACTTACGACCGCTGTTGTATTCCAGTTTTTTCGACTTCCTAAGACATTTCATGGATAAAACTGCAATACAAAGGCGGCCACTATCGTTTCTTCAGTTCCAATCTTGCTCTCCGCTTTGCCCTTTCATTGCTTCCTGAGAATTGCCACTTGGCGACACTCTCTCTCGTTCTAATTGCCTCTTTCCTTCTCCAATCTTATCTCAACTGCGCGGGCATGCCCCTCTAAGCCTTCATGGCGGGCAAGCGTCATAATTTTCTCGCCGCTTGCTAAAAGTGCTTCCTTGCTATAGTATATCAAACTCGACTTTTTCAAGAAATCATCCACATTGACTGGAGATGAAAATCTAGCCGTGCCATTTGTTGGGATAATATGATTAGGACCTGCGAAGTAATCACCGACTGGCTCGGAGCTGTAGGCGCCCAAGAAGATCGCACCCGCATTTTCAATAGAACCAAGCAGGCTCATCGGATTATCTGTCATAATCTCCAGATGCTCTGGCGCGAGCTTATTGACTACCTGAATTCCCTCTTTTAGAGATTGTACTAGAAGAATTGCGCCGTACTGGTCAATGGAGCTTTGAGCGATAGACTTGCGCGGCAATACGGACAGCTGGCTCGCAACCTCAGCCTTTACTGCCTCTGCCAACGAAGGGGAAGGTGTCACTAATATGGCGGAAGCCATCTCGTCATGCTCAGCCTGCGACAGCAAATCTGCTGCCACATAGGCAGGATCAGCGCTGTCGTCAGCAAGTACGACAATCTCGCTAGGGCCTGCGATACTGTCAATATCGACTACACCATATACAGAGCGCTTGGCCAATGCAACATATATATTGCCTGGGCCGCAAATTTTATCGACAGGGGCAATTGTTTCTGTACCGTAAGCTAACGCAGCTATTGCCTGGGCCCCGCCAATGCGATACATTTCTTTCACGCCAGACTCAGCAGCTGCAACGAGAATATACGGATCAATACCTTGCTTTCCGCCTGTTGACGGAGGCGTCACCATTACAATTTCTGGAACGCCGGCAACTTGCGCCGGTATTACATTCATAAGCACAGAGGACGGATATGCTGCTTTGCCGCCAGGCACATAGACGCCCACGCGCTTTAACGGGCGCATGATTTGTCCTAGAATCGTGCCATCCTTCTCCATATCCATCCACGAGTTGCGCATCTGCTTCTGGTGGAAACTGCGGATATTGACTGCTGCTTCACGAATGGCGATCAAAAAATCCTCATCCACCTTTTCATATGCCGCATTGATTTCTTCCGCAGTTACGCGAAGCGAAGCAGCTTCAAGCAGAACGCCATCAAATTTGTTTGTGTAGGCGAGCAGCGCTGCATCACCCTGCTCCTTAATATCTGTTACGATCTGGGCGACAGCCGCATTTTGCTCCGGGCTGCCGTATTCCACTTCCCGCTTTAATCCGAATTGATCGGGACGCATAATACGCATGGTTCACTCGCTCCTTTCCAGGTTTAAACTATTTATTTTTTAGCAGCAAGCGTCTCTTGCAGACGATCGCAAAGCGATTGAATGCTGTCATTTTTCAAACGGTAGCTCACACGATTGGCTATAAGCCTGCTCGTAATGCCAAATATAGCTTCCATTTCGATGAGCCCATTCTCGCGCAGCGTCTGCCCTGTTTCAACCATATCCACGATGCGGTCTGCCAGCCCGATCAAAGGAGCTAGCTCGATGGAGCCATTAAGCTTAATGACTTCAACCTGCTGGCCCTGCTCGCGGAAGTATGCAGAGGCTACGTTAGGATACTTTGTAGCAACGCGCGGATTCATCGTTGGCTTCCAGTCGGGAAGTCCGATAACGGACATGCGGCATTTGGCTATTTCCAGATCGAGCAGCTCATAGACATCCTTTTTCTCCTCCATGAGGACATCCTTGCCGACAATCCCTATATCTGCTGCGCCATACTCCACATAGGTCGGCACATCCACCGGCTTCGCCATAATAAATTCCATATTTGCATCCGGAAGCTCTATAATCAGCTTGCGCGTATCATCATAATCCGTTGGAATCGGAATGCCCGCTTCGCGGAAAAGCTTAGACGCTTGTTTATATATACGCCCTTTGGGCATTGCAACCTTCAATATTTCCTTTTCGCCATTCGACATGCTAGCGGCCTCCTTCTTCTGCGTCGGCAAATACTAGCACAGAAGCAAAGTCCATGCCTTTATACCGGACAGGCTTTCCATGCTTGCTTTGTGCCAGCAGCTCATGATCAACAGCCTGTACCCGCTCCGTGACTACTGTCGAGCCGCTGCTGCGCAGCTGCTGTGCTTTGCGTATCGCCTCATCGCGTCCATGCTGATCATACACGATTAATGTGCGCTGCACCTCTTGCTCTGCCTCCGAGCTCAGCAGCTCAATTAATCTCGTCGTTTTAAGGGCAAAGCCGGTCGCTGCTGCCGGACGTCCAAATTGTGTCAGCAAATTGTCATAACGCCCGCCGCTTACAACCGGGAAGCCTAGATCGGCAGCATAGCCCTCGAAGGTCATTCCTGTGTAGTAAGTAAAATCTCCAATCATCGTCAAATCAATAAGTACATGCTCGCATACGCCGTATGCCTGCAACGCATCCCAAATATCGCAAAGATGGACAATAGCAGCTCTGGCTGTCTCATCCTTGCTGATTTGCAACGCTTGGTCGCAAATTTCTTGTCCGCCGCGCAAACGCAATATTCCTTCAAGCTCTTCTTGCAGCTGCTCATCCAGCTCCAGCTGGCGCAGCTGCTCTCTATAGCCGACATAATCGCGGCTCAGCAAGCTGCTCTTCAGCGATTCCTGCGCCTCTACGCGACCTGGCAGCGATGCTGCGAATAAACTGTTCATAAAGCCGACATGGCCGATCGCAATTTTGAAGCGTTCAATACCTGCTGCCTTTAGAGAAGCGATAGCCAGCGCAACAACCTCAGCATCTGCTTCTGCCGAGGAATCTCCTACCAGCTCCACCCCTGTTTGAAAAAATTCTGCCTCGCGGCCCGCTTCCTCTTCAATCGAACGGAATACATTAGCATGATAGGACAAGCGAATCGGGAATTTTGTTTCTTTCAGCAAAGAAGAGACTACCCGCGCTATCGGTCCCGTCATATCGGAACGCAGCACCATTGTAGTCCCGCGATTGTTAAGCAGCTTGAACAGCTTCTGGTCAGACGTTGTGCTCGCTGTTCCGACCGTATCATAGTACTCCATAGACGGCGTAATGATTTGCTCATAGCCCCAGCCCTGCATGCAGGCCAGCACTCTCGATTCGATATAGCGCAGCTTTTGTACCGCATTAGGAAGATAATCTGTCAGCCCAAGCGGCTTTTCAAACATTTTTGGCTTACTCATCTATTTTCACCTACTATTACTTTAATGTGTTAAAGCGTTAACTTGTTAATATATTAGCAAAATAAAGATATTTGTAATACTATCATGAAACAGCTTGCTCCGTCAACTTGCAGCAGACGGCATATCCAAGGTTTGGCGTTGGGTTGCGGGGTGATTTGAGCGCATATAAAAATGACCCCGCCATCCATCCTGCATGAGGAAGGCGAGGTCATCTCCGTACTAGTCCTTACAAGATAGGTATTCTTCGATCATCCTTGCTGCTTATTGCTGCGCTCGATGGTCCTTATAGGGTTGCCTCCTACAAAAGCGCCTGCCGGAACATCCTTATGAACGACAGAGCCGGCTGCAATAACCGCATGATCACCGATCGTAACACCTGGCAAGATCGTCGTATTTGCTCCTATCATCACATTGGAGCCTATACGCACATAGCCCAGCCTGTATTCTTTAATTAAATATTCATGTGTAAGTATCGTTGTATTATAGCCGATTATGGTGTTGTCTCCAACCGAAATACGCTCTGGAAAAAAAACATCGACCATAACCATTAGCGCAAAGGCCGTATGCTCCCCAACTTTCATCCTCAGCAGATTGCGATAAATCCAATTTTTCCAAGAAAGAAACGGGCAATATCGGGCCAGCTGTATCCATATAAAATTCCATATCGCTTTGATGCGGCTCACCGTGGAATAAACCTGCCACAACGAGTTTGGACCTTCTACCGGAAAGCGTTCTACATCCCGCAAAAGCTGCTCACTCCATTCCGACTAGTGCATATAGATCACGCATATCGTCAATGACATGCGCAGCTCCTGCAGCATGCAGGATGCGAGCTCCTTTAAGCGACCACGATACACCTACCGAAATAGCGCCCGCCGCATTGGCCGACTGTATATCCACTACACTGTCGCCTACCATGAGTGTTGAGGAGGGATCGGCATTCAGAAGGTCTATCGCCCTAGCTACAGGCTCAGGATGTGGTTTAGGATGCTTCACATCGTCTATCGTCACTACGGCGTCGACGTAATCAGCAAGGCCAGTAAAAGCAAGTCCCCGCTCAGTCGTATACCTCATCTTGGTTGTCACTATGCCAATTTGGATGCCCTGCTCATGCATGCGCTTGATAACCTCTTGCACATTGTTGAATAAAGTGACGAATTCATCATGAAGCCGTAAATTCACTTCGCGATAAGCTGCTACCAGCTCTGTTACATCCTCATAGCCCGAAAACTTTTTCATCTGCTCGGTCAGCGGCTCACCCATGCTTGGGATAATATGCTCTCTGCCAAAGCCTTCAGGCACTACACCCCGCAGCGCTTCGAGAAAGGAAGTAATAATAAGCTCGTTCGTGTCTAATATCGTTCCATCAAGATCAAACAATACTGTTTTTATTTCAGACATTATTTACTCCTTACCAGCTTGCACAGCCTCTCCGTTTCTTTCCGGTTTAGTCGTTACGATCGGATCATTATAGTAAGTATTTGCCCAGCCTTTCACACGGCGGACAATAATAAATATGATCGCAGCAATAATCAGCAGCAAAGCAAGCAGCTGGGATATTCTTATATTTCCATACGCAGGATCCAAGTACCCCTGTCCCTCGAATACTAAAAGCATTGGCGACCATAGCGCATCCATAAACGATGCCAGCCATTTCGGCCCCATAAAGGCCAAGCTGTCGATGCGAAGCGCTTCGATAAAGAAGCGGCCAATTGAATACCAAATAAAATAAGTTGCCATCAGCTCGCCAGTGCGTAAAAATGATCTGCGGCGCAGTATGAACAGAATAACGAGCCCTACTAAACTCCACAGCGACTCATACAAAAATGCCGGATGGCGGAAAGCGCCAGCTTGAATCGCATCATCCACAATAAACATTTGATCCACAATAAAGGATGGAATATGTAGCGTATTGCGCAAAAACTCTTCACTTACTGGACTTCCGTATGCTTCCTGGTTCATAAAGTTGCCCCAGCGTCCTATCATCTGTCCTGCCAGCAACGACGGCACACAAATGTCTACTATGCGCCAAAAGCTGTAGCCTTTATAGCGGGAATAAATAATTCCGCAAATAAATGCGCCGATAATGGCTCCATAAATGGCTATGCCGCCCTGCCAAATTTTAAATATGTCCCAGAAATTCCCCTTGTAATCTTCCCATTTGAAAGCGACATAGTAGATCCGTGCTGCAATTATGGCAGACGGCGCTCCGAACAGCAGCAGATCCATAAAGAAATCCGGTTTGATTCCGAAGCGTTTACCTTCCTGCACAGCTAGCAGCAAGCCGACCAAAGCGGCTGTTCCAAGAATAATTCCATACCATCGCACTGGCAGCGTACCGATGTGGAATGCTATCGAATCAATAGCTAATGTATGCATCTTAGCAATCTTCCCCTTGTATTTTATTGTAACTAGAAATACTGCTTTCTAATCGTTACCTGACTTCAAAAGGATCAATCATAATCATCCATATCATCTGCAATTGTTTCAGTCAGCTTATTCGTAAATTGCAGCGCTGCATTATATCCCATGCGCTTCAATCGGTAGTTCATCGCGCCAACTTCAATAATAACAGCCAAGTTTCGGCCTGGTCTAACAGGCACTGTTACTAGCGGAATGTCGGTATCGATAATTTTTGTCTTCTCTTCATCAAGTCCAAGCCGATCGTATTGCTTCTCCGGCTGCCAATTTTCCAGCTTGATAACCAGCCCTATTCTTTTATTCGTGCGAACTGCTCCTGCTCCAAACAATGTCATCACATTGATGATGCCGAGTCCTCTAATCTCCAGCAAATGACGGATTAATTCCGGTGCGGTTCCATGTAAATGCCCATCGGATGTTTGTCTAATCTCAACCGCATCATCAGCGATCAGCCGATGGCCGCGCTTGACAAGTTCCAGCGCCGTCTCGCTCTTGCCGATACCGCTTCCGCCTGTAATCAGTATGCCTATACCGTATACATCAATCAGTACGCCGTGTATTGTGGCAGTCGGAGCTAGCTTATGCTCCAAAAAGCCTGTAATGCGGCTGGACAGTATAGTCGTGGCAATCCCGCTGCGCAGTACAGGGGTATTCGTCTCATTAGCTTGTCTGATCAGTTCTTCGGGCGGCTCTAAATTTCGTGTCAAAATAATACATGGGGTATCCTCATGACATAATCGAACCATCCGGTTCATTCGCTCTTCGCTATCAAGCATATTCAAAAAGGATACTTCCGTTCTTCCAAGCAATTGTACCCGCTCGCTCGGATGGTAATGGAAGTAGCCTGCAAGCTCTAATCCCGGCCGGTATAAATCATCTACCGTAATAGCACGCTTCATACCTTCTTCGCCAGCCAATATTTCTAGGTGGAAATGCTTGGCAAGCTCTGAAACCTTTACTTTTTTTCTAGACACTGCGTGGGCCTCCTTCATGTCGCTAACCTTGCTACATGCTACTCATTTCAAAATTATCCAGTGTATTCATCGTAAAGGAAAAAAGCTCCGAACGCAACGTTTGGAGCGATGAAAGCAAAAAAGAACCGCTGAAACGTTCAGCGGCTCTTCCTTATAGGATAATGGCAAGTATTAGTTCTCAAAAATGTTAAGCTCGGACTCAACATCGAACAAATGAGATTTGTTCATATCAAGTGCAAGTTTTACGCTAGCGCCATCACGGATAGTGGAACGGCCGTCTACGCGTGCAATTACAGAATCACTGCCGATACCGTTTAGGTATAGGTACATTTCGTGACCAAGGTTCTCAGCAACCTCTACGTTAGCATTAACGATAGTGTTAGGAGAAGCCTCTAGGAATACTGGCTCTTCATGCAAGTCTTCTGGACGAATGCCAAGAACAACTTCTTTGCCGATGTAGCCTTTGGAACGCAATGTAGCTGCGCGGCCTTCAGGAACAACTACGTCTACGCCAGTTGTTTTGAAGTGAACTGTTCCGCCCGCTTCAGACAAAGTACCTTTGATGAAGTTCATGGAAGGAGCACCGATAAAGCCAGCAACGAACATATTAAGCGGGTGGTTGTATAGCTCCTCTGGAGAAGCTGTTTGTTGAATGAAACCGTCTTTCATAACAACGATACGGTCACCCATTGTCATAGCCTCGATTTGGTCATGCGTTACATAGATCGTTGTAGTTTCCAAACGCTTAGTCAATTTGCTGATTTCTGCGCGCATCTGTCCACGAAGCTTGGCATCCAAGTTGGAAAGCGGCTCATCCATCAAGAATACTTGCGGCTCACGAACGATCGCACGGCCTAGAGCAACACGCTGACGCTGACCACCGGACAAAGCCTTAGGCTTACGGTCAAGCAAATGCTCGATATCTAGAATTTTAGCAGCTTCACGAACACGCTTGTCGATGTCTGCTTTTTTGAATTTACGAAGTTTAAGTCCGAACGCCATGTTTTGGTAAACGTTCATATGCGGATACAAAGCGTAAGATTGGAAAACCATCGCGATGTCGCGGTCTTTAGGAGCTACGTCATTAACTAGACGGTCGCCGATGAACAATTTACCTTCCGAAATTTCTTCCAAGCCTGCAATCATACGAAGAGTAGTCGATTTACCGCAGCCAGACGGTCCTACCAATACTAGAAACTCTTTGTCCTTAATATCTAAGTTAACATCTGTTACTGATGCTTTGTCTGAACCTGGGTATTTTTTGTAAATTCCTTCTAAACGTACGCCTGCCATTTTATTTCCCCCTAAAAAGAATTTCGATATGCTTCTATCTTATCCCACAGCAGGGCCAATGACTATGCACATACTTTACAAAAAATCTAATTTCTTTTCGTAACTTTGTACAAAAGCAAAATTATTTTGACTAAAACAGCATCGCGGAACAGTCGTACATCAAGTCCCGTTTCTTGTTTCAGCTTATCCAGACGGTATAATAACGTATTTCTATGGATATATAATCTTTTTGCAGTTTCGCTGACATTGCAATCAAGCATAAAAAATGCTTCCAGTGTAGCAAGCATTTCAGCCTCAAGGAATAGGTCGCCTTTTTTTAACGATTGCTCCAAATATTTGGCGCGCTGCGCTTCAGGAATCGCATTGACGATCCTTTCCAATTGCAGCATCCATGGCAAATGAATGGAGGTGCCGACGTGAAACTTGCGGCCCAAATTAATAGTCTCGCGTAAAAGCAAAACCGTCTCGACCATGCTGTTGGCCGGCGAAATTGGCGGAGCTACTGCCAGATGGCAATCCTCGAGCCACTCGCTGACCAGCATTTCATTGAGGCCATGTGCGATTGATGCCAGGCTTTCCTCCAAGGACTCCTCCTGATCGCTGTCATAGGCATCCTCTTCATCGCGCAGCAGTGATACAGGTCCCCATATAAGCCACTCTTTGTTTTTGAGCGGAATGAGCAAGATGTCGTCCGCAAGAAAAGAGCGAAGCAGCTTATCGAGATCCATATATGTAGCTTGAAGCTCATTAGAAGTGTTAGATTGCTCCATTACAAGCAGAAGCGGAATCATCTCCGCGTACATCCGGCTCCCCATAACGAGATGATCAGGCAGCGAATGCGCTGGCTCCACTGAGGCCAGCTGCTTGAGCAGCCATTCACTTATTTGCATTGCAGCTCTTTCAGTTTCCGATAAATGCTCGTTGCTGTTCAAAGACTGCTCTGTACATGCCTGCTGTATAAGGCAGCTGATTAGCTCTTTCTCGGTTGCGCTTAGATCTGCACGTGGTATTACTATCAAATCCAACTGCTCATCGTGAGCAGCGACTACAAAACGAGCGCTATTTTCATATTCAGCGTAATCTCCAGCTTCGGGCTTGCCGGTTGTCAAAGCCTTGTTGCTCGTCCTATCTGACTGTGCTTGAACATTCTGCCACTGTTCGAGCGAGCAGGAACTAACTTGTATCGAACAGTTCAATATCGTCTGTAAAGCATTTATCCATTCCGTCTTGCTCATGTTCGATCTCCACTCTCCATACTAAATAGCGTTGTGTTTGTCATTGCATTGTACCACAATAACGCCGCTAATTCAGCCTGTTACAAGCAAAAGGATAATAGAAAACAAAGCAAATATGGCAGCTATAAGATACAAAAAGGAAACTGCTTGGACCTGGGTTAAGCCCCATCGAAGCAAAAAGTGATGCGTATGCATATTATCTGCCTGATGCAGAGCTTTGCCGGATAAAAGCCTTCTGGTCATTACATATAACGTATCTGCAATTGGCAAACCTAGCGCGAGAAGCGGTATAAGCAAGGATATGGCGGTAGCTCGTTTAGAGGTCCCGTGAACAGCAATAACGGCTAACAGGTAACCAAGGAAGGTAGCTCCCGCATCCCCCATAAAAATCCGCGCCGGATAAAAGTTATGCAGCAAAAATCCGACTGATGCCCCAACGGCTATAATAGCCAGCACGGCTGTTTCTAGTTGGCCTTGGATAACTGCGGCAATAAAAAGCGTAAGCGAGGACACGATGCTGACGCCGGAGGCCAGCCCATCAATGCCATCCATAAAGTTGAGCATATTTATAAGCGCGAATATCCATATTGTAGTCATCAGCCAAGCAAGCCACGGGGAAAAAATATAGTATTGATTATTGAGAGGAGATGTAATCCCTGTAATCATAATATTGTACAGCGATGGTATGGAGGCAGCCCCCAAATATAAAATAACTCTCGGCCATACCGGAAAATCCTTGCCCTGCGCTTTCCAAGCATCATCACATAATCCAACAATCGTTAAAATGCCGCCGCCCAATATAACGGACAGGCTCAAAGGAGTAATGCCATTTACAACTAATAATGCTATTACACAGCCTCCATATATTGCGGCTCCGCCCATTAATGGAATTGGCTGATGGTGAATTTTTCTTTTATTAGGCCGATCGACGAATCCAACCTTCAGTGCAAACCGCCGTAAAGGCGGCACGGCAAAAAAGACAAGCAGAAAACTGATAAGTGCAGCTGCTACATATATCACGACTGATCCTCCCTATCCGCTCAATATCATATTAATTGATGCCGTTCACTCACTGCCCGTGCAGTTTTGGAGAATGGTAAATCGCACATTTCTGCTATGACATACAGCTTGAATTTTCAGAAGTCTGGCATTAGCCTCAAACTTTTGGAAGCTTATACAGATTCCTTCCTTAATATGACCCAACCAGGGGAATAACATGAATGATTTTAGTAAAAATATTGTCTGCAGCAAGCCGCTTAGCTCAATTCAACATTTTATATACATATATTGAAAAAGTTTGTTTGACCGTCTACTTTTTTCATGGTACGCTACAAAACAAGAGGCAGGATACTTACGATATTTTATTTGAGTTTGATTGTGATCAGGCCTAATGTTGATTGCTACTATTATTGTTGCAGCTTGCTGCAGATCGCTATATCTTGCTTGCTTCCTACTTCTATGAAGTTAAAGACAATATTAAGGAGATATGAAGATGTCAGAAATAGTTGTTATATCTGGAAGTCCCAACGCAACATCCCGGCTTAATGGTATGATTGATTTTGTAAATAAGCAGCTTGAGGACAATGGCTTCTCAACAAAAACAATTACGGTTGTTTCGCTGCCGGCAGAGGATCTGGTTCACTCCAGATTTGGCAGCCCTGCTATTGTTGAGGCGAATAAACTGGTGGAGGAAGCAAATGCTGTAATTATTGCAAGCCCTGTTTATAAAGCATCCTACACAGGCGTGCTCAAGTCTTATATCGATTTGCTGCCGCAAAAAGGCTTTGAGGGCAAGCTGATTGCTCCATTATTCATTGGCGGATCGCTGGCGCATCTGTTATCTATTGACTACTCCCTTAAACCGGTGCTGTCCACGATGGGCGCCAAGCATTACGTCAACAGCGTTTACGCCACTGACTCGCAAATTACTAGAATTCAAGACGGCACAAGCGATACGAAATTTGATATTCATGATGACTTGAAGGAACGGCTATCTGCTGCCGTACAAGAGCTTATTCAAGAGTTGAAGCTGCGCAAGCAATTTTTTCAAGGATAATAGCTTTCTAATTCCAATAACTGCTATAGAAAAGAAGCAAGCGCAACCTGTTGCATAGGTCATGCTTGCTCCTTTTTTATATGGCAGCTGGGCTGCTTAGTGGTCAGACATTCCGCTATTATGCAGGAAATCGCCTTTTTGAGGCGGTAAAGTGACAGTCGTTCCGTTATTGATCCGCTAATGGCATAATAAGTGCCGCTTAGAGCCGAATAGCGGAATATGTGACCGCGAAATTGAAAAATCTGCGATTTTAAGTCCAATATCGGAACGTGTGACCATGTCGCATAGATCCTTCAAAAAGTAAACACAAAAAAAGAAGGGTTTCCCCTTCCCTGCATTTTTAAGTTAACCAGTAAAACTGGTGAGCCATGAAGGACTCGAACCTTCGACTCCCTGATTAAAAGTCAGGTGCTCTACCAACTGAGCTAATGGCTCATAATAATGAGTTAATGGTGGAGGGCGATGGATTCGAACCACCGAACCCGAAGGAAGAGATTTACAGTCTCCCGCGTTTGGCCACTTCGCTAGCCCTCCATGTAAAGCTTCTCTGTCGAAACAGAAAAAAATAAAGTGGTGGCTCGGGACGGAATCGAACCGCCGACACGAGGATTTTCAGTCCTCTGCTCTACCGACTGAGCTACCGAGCCTTACTTTATATAAATGGCGGAGCTGACGGGATTCGAACCCGCGGTCTCCTGCGTGACAGGCAGGCATGTTAGGCCTCTACACCACAGCTCCAGATTTAGATGGTGGAGGCTAACGGGATCGAACCGCTGACCCTCTGCTTGTAAGGCAGATGCTCTCCCAGCTGAGCTAAGCCTCCATCTAAATAAAGAAAAAAATAATTTGGTAGCGGCGGAGGGGATCGAACCCCCGACCTCACGGGTATGAACCGTACGCTCTAGCCAGCTGAGCTACACCGCCAAACTATAACACCGATTATGTATATCTCCAGCATGATCGGTGACATGCTAGTAGATCAGGTAGCGGCATCGCCAAATGCCTGCACACAATCTCATTGCGTCAACAAAGCTTGTCCATTGAAGCAATAAAGCTTGAGCCCTG